>CBDUDJ010000465.1:0-1520 GCA_965365885.1 uncultured Gammaproteobacteria bacterium | reverse complement strand
TGACGGCTCGACTTTCCGTTCCCCAGACGGGTTCGCTCAAACCATCCTGTGCCGACCCCAGCATTCCTTTTTCCACGGAATTGTGCTGGCCGGATTTCAGGCTGACGACCTCACCAGACAACTGCGACTGCACTTTCACCAGCCCCTGGTAAACCTGTGTTCGTGTTACACCCGTCTCGGCATCGACACTCACAGAGAACCGAGTTCCAAAATCCACCACCTCCGCCCATGGTGTTGTGACCCGAAACCCTGTTGCCGAATCCGGGATATCCGCCACCACGGTTCCTTTCACAAGGTAAACGTTCATCGCATCGATCAGCGTCAGCTCGGAGGGGGCTTCCAGGTTCACTTCTGCACCCGAATCGAACTGGAGTGTCACTAGACCTTCGCTCAGACGCATGGTGCCTGTGCCCAGGCGAGCGCCCACTGCGGTCAGCAGCTTGCCGCTTTCCCATCGGGCAGCACGAACCTGCTTGATCGTCACAAATGATTCTATATTCGCTTCTGTTGGCTGCCCGGCCATCGATGTTTCTTTGGGCTGCTGTAACCAAATGAACGTGGCGATCAATGTGATGCAGGCCGCCACTGCCAGAGCTGCCGCGAGTACGCCCCATGGCTTTGCAAAATAAGTGACCGTTGCTCCAGAGACGGTGCTGGTCGCTGAGCTAGGCAGAGAAACTGGCATAGCCTCAGTAGCTAACCCTCCCGTGTAATCGAGGTGCAAGCGTGCGTGCAGCTCCATGTGATCTCGGTAAAGCCTGCGCGCATCCGGGTTGGTTTTAAGCAGGTCGTTGAGAGTCTCGCGACTATCGTTGTCCAGGGTGCCATCAAGCACCTCAGCGATCAATGTCAGTAATTGCTGCTGGTCTTTTCCATCTAACTTTCCAGACCCCATCACCCTATCTCCTTCAGTTTTAATTCAATACAGCTATGCAGCGTTTGGCGAATGCGCATCAGCATCATTTTAAGCGCGCTTTCCTTTTTGCCCGTGTCCTTCGCCAGTTGCCGGACCGACTGGTTTTGGCCATAGCGTAGTTTGATCAGTTGCCGATGTCGATCGGGCAAGCGCGCCAAGCAATCACGCATCGCCAGCAGGCGGTCGCTGGATTCATGCTCTACATCTGCGGCCTCATCAGCAAACTGGGCAAGTAACTCGTCATCAAACAAATGCCGGTCGCGTTTCCGGTCGCGCAAAAAGGCGAGCGCCTGGAAATAGGCGCATTTCCGCGCCCAGGCCCCAAAATCCGAGTCCGGCTCAAAATCGTCCATTTTGTGCCATAGCAACAGGTTGGTTTCCTGCAGCACATCATGGGCGTCATGCACGTTGCCCAACAAGGTCACCAGGTAGCCGAACAGGCGGTTTTGCCAGTCGGTGAGCAGGTAAACAAATTCTTTATCCGGTGCCTCCATGGTTCTGCCTCAATATACCGGAATCCCACCCCGGGTCACATGCAATCGGTGATTTTTAGACCGTATTTGAAGAATCCACACCTCGAGCATCGGCGGGATCATAGCCCCAC
>CBDUDJ010000464.1:0-1533 GCA_965365885.1 uncultured Gammaproteobacteria bacterium | reverse complement strand
GAGGCTATGCGCGTCTGATCCAACACGACAACTCACACAACTCTCTGCTCATGGAGCGGCTTGGTCCGCCACTGGCGAACAAAGAATTCACCGTTGAGGAAAACGTTAAGAAGATATGCATGACGCTGAAAGAAGCCTGGATACCGTTGGCGGCTGCACAGGGTTTGATGACGGGTGCTGAGAAAGCTCAGTGGCTGATCGAATTCATCGGCAACAAATGGGATGAGTTGGGTCAGCCGTGCAACAGGCGGACGATTGAACAAGCGTTGGTGTTCGCTGAAGAACGCGGGGATTCCCATTGTGCGGAAAACTCTGTTCTGGTGCACGGTGATGCGCACACGCTAAATACGCTGTGTGTAACTCGAAACGATGAACCTGGCGATGAGCAATACAAGTTCGTCGACCCGGATGGATTGTTTGCTGAGCGCGCGTGCGATCTGGCAGTGCCCATGCGAAGCTGGAATCCACAACTGCTCGCGGGAAACACTGTGAAGTTGGCGCGGAAACGGTGTGATTTCCTGTCTGAGCTGACTACGGTGGATGCGTCCGCAATCTGGCAGTGGGGCTTTGTTGAGCGGGTCTCAACCGGACTGGTCTTAAAAGAACTTGGTCAGGATGGCGAGAGTGCGGCCTATCTGGAGGTTGCACAACGCCTGTGTGCTTGATTGTTATTCCTTCTCCTCAGGTGGCCAGGGAAAATCTTCCGGGGCGTTGAGAGAGGATTTGACGAACCGATTCCAGATCTCGACAGTCGCACGCGCAGCATCCTGATGTTCGCGAGCGGCGGCCTGGTGACGTTGTGTGCCTGCATTGACACAAGTTTGGAAATCGTCGATCTCAGCCAGAAAGGTCTGCCATAACCCATCATCCTGATCATCCGCGGGGCGAATGGGAGCTACGCAGTCATGTTGCATGGGTTGATGGGAGAATGCTGGCAAGGCCAAGCCACAAATCAGCCAAGTAAGGTAAACGAGTCCGCGCTTCATCGGTCTCTACCAGATGCAGTGTGTGCTGATATTTTCCTTGTGCGTGCCGGGTGGAAACGCGACTTGAGTCGCAAACAGGGCAATATGCGCCCCGTCAGCAGGAACGCGCCAGCCATCTCACATTTCAGTATAATCCCGGCCGGGGAAGAGCACAGACAACCATCCGAATGGAAGCTGATTTACTGACTCAGGGCGTGGAGCTGATGCTGGTGGGCATGGGCACCGTCTTCGTATTCCTGACCCTGCTGGTGGGAGCCACGACATTGATGTCGCGTGTGATCATCCGTCTGCAGCCAGAACCGCCTGGCGCAGAAGAGTCTGCCGAGGAGGTGGCGGCAATCACCGCTGCAATCACCCGTCATCGGCGAAAATCCTGAAAGGAGACGGCTCAATAGCCCGCATTACCCGCATTGGAAGGTACAGCTGAACAGAGAGTAACTATGACCGATGCCAGGCCGCTGGGAATTACCGACGTCGTACTGCGGGACGCTCATCAGAGCCTGCTCGCCACTCGAATGCGGCTAGATGACATGTTACCTATCGCAGG
>CBDUDJ010000463.1:0-1656 GCA_965365885.1 uncultured Gammaproteobacteria bacterium | reverse complement strand
GCTGCGCCCGAGCGGCCCCGTGAGCTCACCGATGACCGCGCTCATGCGCTCGTTCGAGCGCGCGGCGAGTGTGGCCGCGATCTCGGTGACGACCTCGTTCTGATCCTCGTCCGCGCCCACCTCGAGCAAGTCCACGAGCGCGATCGGCTGGCCCGTGAGCTGCTCGAAACGGCGCTTGAGCTCAACCGCCATCAGCGAGTCGAGGCCGAGCTCATGCAGCGAGAGCTCGACTCGCGAACCTCTGCCAGTCCTCCGTCGCCGATTCAGCGCGGTGACCATCGCAGATGCAGCGCTCACCCCTGCAACCGCATCTATCAACGCCATCGCACTGTTGCGAGGTTCAGTCTTGCTGTAACCGAGCATTGCACCCAGACCGGTCATGGGTTCCACGGAGGGTCCAAATGCGGTGAGACTGCTATAGGGTCCATCACTGCCGTAACCAGGCATCGTCACATAGATGATCTGCGGATTTGCCTCAGACAACACATCGTAGCCGAGTCCCAGATTGATCATTGCCCGTGCGCTGAAGTTCTCCGTGATCACATCTGCCTCGCGCACCAGCGCGAGCAACAGTGCTTTACCTTCCGGCGACTTCAGATCGATACACATGCCGCGTGTGCCGCGATTGAGTTTGATAAACAGCGCCTGCCGGTTCCAGGGATCCAGCGCCGCTTCACCACCGACGAACAAACCGGCACCGGTCGCCGGGCGGACGGCAGCACCCCGCGCGAGCGGCGCTTCCACCTTGACGACATCGGCGCCAAGATCGGCAAGCAGACGTATGCCGAGAGGACCCGCCCAGACGTGGGTGAGATCCAGTATCCGCACTCCCTGCAGCGGCCGCTGGCTCATCGATCGGTGATCGCGTAGGCGATTTTCGGTACACGCACGCCAGCAACCTCTTCCCAGAAACCTCTGGCGGACAGGTGCTCGTCCGCGAGCACTTCGTGGAGCTCCTGCAGCACGCCCGTTGGGACACGGGCTTCCTCACCGAGGCGCATGATCGCGGACTTGGTTCTGCTTCCGAGCTGCTCGTGAATGATCTGATCGAGCTGTGCGCGGTTAAGCAGACGATCCGCGTTTTCCGCAAAGCGCGGATCTTTTTCCAATTCCGGCATTCCCAACATGCGTGTGAACGCGGCCCAGAAAGTAGGCACAACGTTGATGTGAAACCAGCCATCGGCACACGGAAACATGTTGATTGGATAGAGCAACCCAAAATCACTGCCGTGACGTTGCCGAATATCTCCGTTTGCCGTCCACATGATGGTCGTGAACTGACTCAGACTCAGTACAGCCTCCCACATGCTGACATCGGCGGTCTGATTATCTGCACCTTCGAACTGCAGGGCGTTTGCGGCGATGTAGGCGTGCTGGCCCGACTGGTACTGAACGTAGTGCCCGGGCAACGTCAGTGGCGCACGTCGCGGATCACCCATGATGTAGGTATAGCCGCCCATTGCCAGCAGCACAGAACCGGTCGCATGCCAGTCTCTGTAGGGACCGGTAAGGCCGAACGGCGTGATGGCAACCCGCACGCCGGGAGAATTGAGTTCATCCCAGCCCAGGCTTGCGAGGTAGCCTGGCGAGCCTTCCATTATCAGTACGTCTGCCTGTGCCGCGAGTTCCTGGACGATCGTGGTATCGGCGGTCGCA
>CBDUDJ010000462.1:0-1724 GCA_965365885.1 uncultured Gammaproteobacteria bacterium | reverse complement strand
CCCCATCGGGCCGCGGTACGGCGGGCAGAACCTCACGGTGATTGTGAAAACTGAAGAAGGTTACGATACAAGCGAAGTCCTGCCGGTCCAGTTTGTACCGTTGACTCGACTACCCGAGTGACTGCTGCCGCGCCAGTTCGTCTTCAATGAACTCCATTCGATCCTTGCCCCAGAAGAGCTCGTCACCCACGAACATACTGGGAACTCCAAATACACCGCGTGAAATGCCAGTGTTCGTCTCATCGATCAGGGCCTGACGCACGTCCGGACTTTCGCTGATCGCTTCAAACTCCACTGGATCCACCCCAAGTGCAACTGCAATTGGCCGCAGTCCTTCATAGGTTGCGATGCTCGCATCGTTGTCTTCCCAGTAGGCGCTAAACATTGCATCGACAAATGCTCGTTCCAGGCCCCATTGACGCATTGCGATCGCGCCTCGCAGCGCCCGGCTTGTTTTGATGGGAAACTCATCTGGCATCCGAAAGGGCAGATCGAATTTTTCTGCCCAGCGGCTCAGATCGCGCCGCCTGTTCGAAAGCTTCGTCCGGGGTTCGTCCATCAGCACATAGTTATGGGTGCGAAACACGAAACCCAGATTGAAAGGGTGCAGTATCAGTTGTGCACCTGTTCTGTCGAGTATCGGTTGCAGGAGATGCAACGCGAAATAGGTGTTGGTGCTTCCCAGATCCCAGTACAGTTCTACGCTCGGTTTCGCCACTCACTCCCCTCTTTCCCTGCCACCGGCTTCCGGACCACCGGCTTCCGGACTACCGGCGGCCTTCAACTCCCGGTCGAATTGGCGCGCAGAGACGCCAACCAGTTCATCGCATAGCCTCGCGCTGGGGCAGTGCCGCTCACCAGATACTGAATCGCATAGATATTTGCCAGGTTGGTCTTCACCTGTTGCTCAGCGCTGCGTGTGCTGCAGACAAGAATCTCGTCATCAGGCTGCAATACGACGCTGTCAGCCGGCATGATTGTCCTGACGGTATCACGCCGCAGCATCATTGGAACACCGGATTGCGATTCTTCGCGGTCCCGCGAGTCGCGCATCAGGTCACCGATCGTAATTTCTCCGCGTTGAGTAAAATGTTCCATGACTGCCGGTGCCTCAAGGGAATTGAGATGCACCGTCCAGAGAGCCGGACGCTGGGAACCGACCTTTGCGCGTAGTTTCGGATACACCACATCACGCAGAAAATCCGGCTGTTCCTCGAAATGATCGAGTAACTCCTGAATGAGCGGTGATATGAGCTGCAGAAGCAGTCGCCGAGCGGTGACGAGACTCGGCTGCATGATGAGATCCGCAGACGCAGCACTGAAAGCGAGTTCGTTTTCGTGGTGATTCTGACGCACGATCAGATGCACGTTCCGATTCAGATTTCGCGCCGTGAGCAGTATCGCAAGATTGTCAGAATCGCTGTTGGTGGCCGCAACGATGCCGGCTGCATTCGCGACACCCGCGGCAAGCAGGTTCGACCTGGTCGCAAGCCCCTGGATACCGTTTTCTACATCCGGAACCGCATCGATCTGCGGGTCTATGACGACGGTATGCACGCCCCACTTCTGCAGCGATGTGTGCAGCGACTTGCCCAGCTTGCCGTAGCCGCAAAGAATCCACGTACCTCGAGGATAAGAAATCAGCCGCTCCAGAGTGACACCATGCGCGCCGACGAGCCACTCATCGAGCGACCGCACCCCGCACCCCCCGGGACCGCAGGCGC
>CBDUDJ010000461.1:0-1736 GCA_965365885.1 uncultured Gammaproteobacteria bacterium | reverse complement strand
GCGGCTCGATGGTGGCGATGAAGCCGCGAGCGGCATTTTCAAAACTGCGCCTGTCTCCGAATGGGAGCGAAGAGAGCACCTCGGCGTTTGCTGCTGCTGTGTGGCCACTTGCCGGTTTTGCCGCTGATTGCTCAGCTGACAGAGAAAAGGTGGAATCACTCATGAGCTCGCTCGATTTCTATACAGGGAGGACGTCGACGGCAACTTCCAGTGTCTGCTTGCCGCCACCATGGATGAATCCCCGGGTGGGGCTGACGTCACTGAAGTCTCGGCCCCAGCCGAGGGTAATGTGTTCGTTCTGCGCTCGCATATTGTTGGTGGGATCAAAGTCCACCCAACCGAACTCGGGGCACCAGACTGAAAACCAGGCATGCGACGCATCGGCACCGGTCAGACGTGATTGGCCGTTGGTTGACTGGGTCAGGAGGTAGCCGCTGACGTAGCGTGCTGGCAGACCAAAGGCACGCAAGCAGGCAATCCCGACATGCGCAAAATCCTGGCAGACGCCGGTGCGTGCTTGCAGAACGTCCGGGACAGGGGTGTAGGCGTCTGTCACACCACCTTGATAGTCGAACTCCTTGTAGATGGTTTCGGTCAGTTCCATGGCCAACCTGAGGAACGGTTTGCCTGGCGTCAGCAGGGGGGCTGCGTACACGCGCGCCTGCTGTAGTGAAATCTGCGGAGACGGGTAACAGAAGCTACCCGCGTCCCAGGCATCTGCTTTGGTTGCGAGACGAACCATTTCTGCGACCTGTTCCCAGGGCGGGCTGAGATCAAGCAGAATTTCCTGGTCGGCGCGGACATCGATCCGTGCCCGGCTGTTGATCGAAAAAACGTCATGTGAGTCGCGGATGACGACGTCCGTTACCGTGTTTCCGAAATAATCATTTCGCTGCATCAGACTGATCGGGCTCGGTTCTACTGTAATCTCTGCGGACACAACCCTTTGTTTGTTGAACTGGCGAGGCGTCAGGTGCAGCAGTTGATAGGACGTCCCCACGGGGTGTTCGTAGGAATAGCGCGTCTTGTGTGAGATTTCGTATTCCACCTTAGTGCCGCTGTCCGAGCGTGTGATCGAAGTACGTTCGAGTGATTACCTGCTGCAGAGTGATCATGTTCTGATCGACGCGCTTGAGAAGTCTGTTCAGATGGGTGCGTAGACCGGCTTTGCTTACAACGGTCACAAGTTTATCGACGTCGGCCAGAATCAGTTCGTGTTGCGTTGCGAGCAACAAACGCTCACTTTCAGTTAAGCCGCCGTCGGATTGATCATTGGGCATTGTTTCAAAGTGCAGCTGCATGACTTCCACCTGATGAATAACCGCACGCGGATTGGAATTGTCGACAAGAAGCAGATCGAGCACCGTGTTGAGAGTGGGGTTGGATTGATAGCGAGCACGGTGTGTGATGCCACTGTCACAGGCGTCAAGCAGCAGCGCGAGAGCGCCAGGTTGCTGTGGCTCACGGGTGCAGAGTTCCCGGATGATTCGGATCACGAATCGGCTTCGTTCAAGTCGCCTGCCGCTGTCGAGTAGGCGCCAGCCGTGACCGCGGGTCATATTTTCGTAGATCTGGCCGTTGACCGCAGAGAGCTTCTCGACGAGATCATCGAGCAGACGGACGACGTCGGCAGCGGTTTTTACCCGCCACCGCTGTTGTGGAATTTCCGAAAGGCTTTCAAACAGGCGCCAGGCGTCACGTGAAAGTCTCTCGCGCACGTGTTCGGCTGTACGATT
>CBDUDJ010000460.1:0-1778 GCA_965365885.1 uncultured Gammaproteobacteria bacterium | reverse complement strand
TTTAGCTCGATGTTGGCGACTTTTCGATCCAGAAGTTCGAAAAACGGATCCAGGCTCTCATCGTGCAGGGCCAGCTTGAACTTCGACCAGCCGAGTTTGTAAAGCGACTGCTCATAGAAACGTGATGCATCACCGGAGTCGACAACCGCCTGATACGCAGCCTCGGCATCGATGTAGTTTTTCCTGAGGAAGAGCATTTCACCGCGGCGGAATTGCACTTCGTCGATGTTTCCAGTCTGCGGATAACGATCGACGAGCTCATTCAGCACCTTCAGCGCATCATCGGTCATGCCGGAAATCTCGTAGGCCCGGCCGAGTTGATAAAGAACCGTGTCGTTCCTGCGATAGTCGGGATAAGCCTCAAGCAACTCGAGAAAAAGCGAGACTGCGCTCTCGAAGCGCGTGGTGTCGAGCGCCTCCATATTGCTCGCAAGCTGTTGGACCTCGGTAGCTTCGAGCTCGAGGTCGGCGAGCCTTCGCATGGCTTCGGCCCTGAGATCCGGATCGTCCGAAACCAGATCGAGAAACGCTTTGTAGTTGTCTCGGGCCATCGCAGTGCTGTTGACGATGACTCTGCCGGGGCGCACGTCATAAGTCTTGCCCTCAAGGCTTTTGATCGTGTCCCGCTTTTTCACGCCGGCGTCCGCGGTCGTCACCAGCAGGCAGGCAATCAGGAGCAACAACAGGCGGTGGCAGGGCGCGATGTTCATTGCGACGCATCCCCCACGGTTGCCGACAAATCGTAAATGGCCGCGAGCGCAAAGCGTGCCTGCACGGAGTAGGTGTTGAGACGCTGTTTCTGGGCCCGCAGCTCATCAACCGCCGTTGACTGCAGGAATGTTCTTTGGCGGTCCATCGCAGATTCTACGCGCGATTTCAGTGCCTCAATTCGCGGGTTCAGACCCCCCACCCGGTCACTGAAATCATCGAACATCAAGGGTTCATTACGCATCGCCTCGTCGACGTTGCGCCTTGCGCGATGCGTCTCGACGAGGGCCTGCCCCGTGGTCTGGAGATCTCTGCGGATTTTCCAAAGGCGCGCTTTGAATTCTTTATCCAGATCCCACTGCAACACGCCTTTCAATAATTTGATCTTGTCGCGGACTTCCCGGGCTTCGGGAATATCGGCAGCCAGCGCTGGTGTGCGCTCGATCGCCGTGATCTCGCCCCACAGTTCGAATTCGTGTGCTGTCGCAAGAGCGAGAGAATCTCCGCTTTGCTCGACGCCGTTGAGCCTGGCGTCAAACTCGAGCTTTCGATTCACCATGCCCTCGAGATCCGCTCTCGAAAGATTGTCTTCGATTCTTGGCAGCGTCTCACTGTATGCGAGCTCGCGCGTGTCGAGCATGTTGCGATAGACGTCGATGTTCTTTTGCCACTCCTCGAGATTGCGGTACAGGTAAACAAGATCGCGGTAGTTCTTCAGACCTTCCTGAAATGAGTGGGTAGCAAGCAGGTGGAACAGGTATCGCGCCTCGGGGCCTTCGGGCAGCTCCTCGAGTTTCCAGTACCAGCCTGTTGTCTCCAGCGGATTCTGGACAAGGAATTCATCGAGCAACGCACCGGTTTCGATATGGTCTATTGTTCGGTCGATCCGATTCATCTCTTCGTAAAAAGCCTCGACCGCGTTCAAATAGTGATCGGCCGATTGATTGATGGAATCGAGTTTTGCCATGGCATAGGGAATTGCCAGCATCGATTCCTGCACGGCCGAGTCCAGCAGATCGCGGCCGCGGAGCTCCATCCAGGGTACGAGTGCCCGGCGGAAGTTATCGATC
>CBDUDJ010000459.1:0-1870 GCA_965365885.1 uncultured Gammaproteobacteria bacterium | reverse complement strand
AAAGGAATGGCGGGCTGTGGTGGCGGTTGGATCCAGGCGTGCTGGAAATCGAAGAACTCGCCTGTATGGTCCAGCGGTTCGCCTTTGAGCAAGCACTGAACAATGTCCAGGCACTCGTCCGTGCGCCGTCCGCGGCTGGCCGGGTCCACACCACACATGGCGATTTCGTTGCGATCTTCGCCACCAACCCCCACGCCGAAGATGAGCTGACCCGGTGCGGATTCGGCGAGCGTGGCAAGTTGCCGGGCGACGGTAACGGGATGTCGCAGTGCCAG
The DNA here is from genome assembly GCA_965365885.1 of uncultured Gammaproteobacteria bacterium. GTDB lineage: Bacteria > Pseudomonadota > Gammaproteobacteria > Pseudomonadales > Azotimanducaceae > SZUA-309. The sequence goes on along the minus strand of CBDUDJ010000459.1, from coordinate 1,595 downwards.
CAGGTAGACGCCGACACAGACTCTCAATCGCTCATCCAGCGCGCAGAGCGTAGCGGCGTTTATCAGACCGTCCATGCCCGTGCCGACGTGAAAGCTCACATGGTCGGCAACGAAAACGTGATCTATGGCGTTATCGACTATGCGCGCTATGTAGTCGCGCCGGTCGCGTGGGCTTGCCGACAACAGGCCAGGTGAGGCGAGTGTCCCAAGCAACATTACAGCGGGGATTTCGGATCTTGACCGAGCCGGACTCTGCCGATGACCTCAAAAGTGGGCTGCGCGACCATGATGTGCTGAGTGGCGACGTGGACGTCACGGAAGCAGCGTTGCAGAGGATTTTTCGAGTAGATCGAACTGCCGCCGGCTGCGTGATACACGAGATCAACCGCAGCGGCCGCCGACCAGGCATTGTTGGTCGCTGCCAGGCGTAATCGAGCCTTGATTTCGGTGCTCAAGCGGCCCTGGGCACTGGCACACTGCCAGGCTTCATCGATCGCTTCGTGAGTAAGTGCGGTGGCGGATTGCACAGCGGCTTCGGCGCGTGCCAGATCTTTCTGCACGCTGGAGCGTTGTGCCAGGGAGCGCTGCGAGCCGGTTGGTACCTTGTCGGTTGCCAGGCTGACGAATGCTTCAATTGCGTGCCGAGCGATACCCACGGCCACGGCCGACACCCCCAGCGCCAGCATCCCGAACGTGGGGAAGCGGTATAGCGGTGCATCCACTCGCGCCCGCTTGCCGAGCTCCACCCAGCGTCCTTCGGGTACGAACAGATCGGTCACCTCGATATCGTGGCTGCCGGTGCCACACAAACCGGAGGTCTCCCAGGTATCTTCGTGCACTGTAACGTCCGCTGCAGGAAAGAAAACCAGCAGCGACTGAGGCACCCCTTGTGCGTCCGTCCGCGGACCATCGTCCTGCATGATCAGACAGCCGCCACAGATCCAATCGGCGATCTGTGAGCCGCTGCCGAATGGCCAGCGGCCAGTCACCCGCAGTCCCCCCGAGTCCGGATAAGCCTTGCCGATGGGTGCGGTGACGCCTGTTGTGATGCTGCAGGGGTTGTTGCCGTAGAGTATTTCCGACCACTCATGGGGCAGCGAGGCCGCCATGATGCCGGTGGTGACGGCGATCATCTGTACCCAGCCAACGGCACCGTCTGCCTGTGCGGTTGCGCTCAGCGTGTCAAAGTACAACCTGGGGTGAACTTCGCCGCCGCCGTAGCAGGCGGGAACCAGGAGCCGGAAGAGACCGGCTTCTGCCATGCGTTGGGCCAGGTCATCGGCGATGCGCCGGTCGCGTTCAAATTCGTCAGCGCGGCGTCTTATTTCCGGGGCGAATTTTGTAACCTGCTGGAGGAGTGCCTCGGCTGAGGCCGACTCGCTCATCGATCGAGCAGTCTCAGCTTCATCTGGTAGGCGGCATCTTTGCCGTTGTAATAGTTTGGAATGAGCGCTTCTTCCTGATAGCCCAGTTGCTGATAGAAACGCCGGGCTTTGTGATTCTCGGCGCGAACCTGCAATTCGATATGCTGACATTCGGCGAAGCGTGCGCTCTTGTGCAACCAGCGCAGCAGCTTGCTGCCCACGCCATGACGA
>CBDUDJ010000458.1:0-1914 GCA_965365885.1 uncultured Gammaproteobacteria bacterium | reverse complement strand
ATGCACTACCTGGACGAAGGACCTGATGATGGTGAGTTGATTCTCTGTCTGCATGGCCAGCCAACCTGGTCGTATCTCTACCGATTTATGATTCCGCTGTTTGTCGCGGAAGGCTATCGGGTGATAGCGCCGGATTTCATCGGCTTTGGCAGATCAGATAAACCGGCCGAGCGTTCGGATTACACCTATGCCCGGCATGTTGCATGGCTGAAAGCACTGCTTGAAAACCTCGACCTGCAGGCAATCACACTGCTCTGCCAGGATTGGGGTGGGTTGATCGGCTTACGTGCTGCAGCGGAGACGCCGGATCGCTTCGCGCGGATCATCACCGCCAACACAGGTCTGCCCGATGCGGCAGGGATCGAGGGTGACAAGGTGGCCGAGATCAGCGATGGCATGCGTGCCTACTTTGAATCCCTGCCGGTGCACCTCAATGCGCCTGACATGGGGGCGGCCATGATCACTGACAAGTCTGGCATGGGCTTCCTGCACTGGGTGAAATTTTGCGCGGAAACACCGCAATTGCGTGTCAGCGACGTCGTCAAGTTCAGCTCCGGTGGCTCGCTGGGTGATGCCCGGGCGGCGGCTTACGATGCGCCGTTTCCGGAGGATGCCTACATGGCTGGAGTGCGGCAATTTCCAAGCCTCGTGCCGATCATGCCCGACAATCCGGCGATTGCAGCTAATCGTTCGGCCTGGAAGGTGTTCGAGAGCTGGCAGAAGCCGTTCTTTACCGCTTTCAGCGACTCGGATCCTGTGACGGCCGGTGCCCATGTACGCTTCCAGGAGACTGTGCCTGGAGCGAAGAATCAGCAACACGTTACGATCGAAGGCGCCGGGCATTTTCTCCAGGAGCAGGCGCCCGACGCGCTCGCGGCTGCAACCCTCCAATTCATGCGGGACAACCCGCTGTAGTTCGGGCTGGTGTGACCTGAAGTGAGTCAACGTTCCGAACAGTTTGCCGATCAGGGTGGGGTTGCGTCCATGGATCCCTCGCCGCTCGTGCGCTGGATAGCCTCAGCCTATATGCGCCGTCTCGCGGCTGAAGACCGCCTGTCGCGACGCCGGGCGAAAACCGAAGCGGTCCGGCGCAAAGCCGGTAACCCGCATGTCGTGGAATACTTCCATCAGGTGGACGATGGCTACAGTCATCTTGCCGTTCAGCTGCTGCAACCCACGCTTGCGACCTACGACGTTGAACTGGTGTGTCACCTCGTGGCAGGTCCAGTGGGGAACAATTCCCCGGAACCCGAACTGTTGCTCGATCTTTCGCGCTACGAGGCAGCTCAGGTAGCACCTCACTATGGGCTGCAGTTCCCGCCAGGTGCCGCTAAACCGGATGCTGCTGCCGTGCTACTTGCGCAGAGGCGGCTTGCGGCTGCGGATGCTGCAACGTTTGCTCAGATCGCGCTCAGCGCCGGTGACGCGCTTTGGCCTGGAAGCACTGCGCAATTGCCGGAGGGTGTTGCTGAGTCGGTGGCGCTGGACCGGGTCGCCGCTGGCAATGCTCGTCGCACCGAACTCGGCCACTACTCAGGCGGGATGTTCTACTACGGTGGTGAATGGTACTGGGGTGCTGATCGTTTCTACCATCTCGAGAAGCGGCTCATTGAGCTCGGTGCGCGTCGCGAGGAGGCAGAATCGCTCATAGCGCCGAGACCGGAAATTGCCAACGGTCCGCTGCAGGATGACGGTTCGCTCACGTTGGAGATTTATCCTTCGCTGCGCAGTCCCTACACGTCTTTCATTTTCGACAAGGCGGTAGAGCTTGCGCGGGATACGGGTGTCAGGCTTGTCGTGCGGCCCGTGTTGCCGATGGTGATGCGCGGCGTACCGGCAACGCGTGAAAAAGGCCGATATATTTTTTCTGACGCCGCACGGGAAGCACGCGCACTGGGACTCGACTGGGGCGAT
>CBDUDJ010000457.1:0-1922 GCA_965365885.1 uncultured Gammaproteobacteria bacterium | reverse complement strand
GACAGAATCGCAACAGGTTCTTCATAAAGACTGCGTTTCCAGCCAGGCCTGGAACATGAGGATATCCCAGAGATAGTAGTGCCAGCGTCGATCGCCGCTCAAGTGTTCATTCCACAATTTTCGGATAATCTCCGGATGGAAATAGCCTTCCTGCGCCAGGCGATTTTCGCTCAGCAAAGACTCTGCCCAGTCTCGCAGGGGTCCGCGCAACCAGAGTTCCAGCGGCACGCCAAATCCCATCTTCGGCCGATCAAGCAGTTTTGCCGGCACATAACGATCGAGAACCTGACGGAGTATCCATTTGCCCTGACCGTTCCTGAGTTTGGTATGCAGCGGCAATTGCCAGGCAAACTCGACGAGCTTGTGATCAAGCAGCGGCACCCGGGCTTCGAGGCTGACTGCCATGCTGGCACGGTCAACCTTGGTGAGGATGTCGTCGGGCAGGTAGGTCAGTGAGTCCCAGAGCATCATCTGTTGGCGGAAATCTTTGATAGCCGAGTCCGCGGCATCCGGTGCGAACAGGTTCGCGGGTTCTGGAGAGCCGATTACGATATCGGCCGGGTGTTTCCAGTGGGAAATCAGTTCACGGTAAAACGACCGGCTGCTGTCGTGTTGCAGCACGTCTGCGAGTTTCGGCAACCGATCTGCGAGATTTGGCGGCCGTATAGATTGTGGCAGATTGCCGACAAGACTCTCTACAGTGCTTGTTGGGATTCGGTTAAGCAGCGAACTGATGGCTCTGCGCGTGGGCAATGGCAGCCATTTCAACTTGCGCCAGATGTTGTAGCCGAGCGTGTAGCGGTTGTAACCGCAGAACAACTCATCGCCGCCATCGCCGGAAAGGCTCACCGAGACATGTTCCCTGGCGATACGACTGACAAGATAGGTCGGGATTTGCGAGGAATCCGCAAAAGGCTCGTCCCAGATTCGCGCTAGGTCAGGAATGACGGAACGTGCTTCTTCCGGCGTCACGTAAACTTCTGTGTGATCTGTGCCGAGGTGTTGCGCCACGGCTTTCGCGTGCGGGGCTTCATCGAATCCAGCTTCGTTGAAACCGATGGTAAATGTGCGAACGGGTTTCTGCGATTGCGCGGCCATCATTGCGGTGACAGTTGTGGAGTCGATACCTCCTGAGAGAAATGCACCGAGCGGCACGTCGGCGGCCATTCGTCGATTCACCGCTTCGCGCAGGCGCTGATCCAGCGAATCGCAGAGTTCTTCGTCGCTGTGTTGCAACGGTTGGCTGGCTGCAGATGCGGCGATTTTGCGTAAATCCCAGTAGCAGTACGGATCGCCGATCTGGTCAAAATTCGTCAGCTTTACAACATGCGCGGGTGGCAGCTTGCGGATTTCCTGGTAAATGCTCCAAGGTGCAGGGACGTACATGTGCGTCAGATACAGCGCAAGTGCTTCGCGGTCCACCCGGCCGGTCCAGGCCGGGTGAACATTCAACGCTTTGAGTTCCGAAGTAAACACGAAGCTGGTTCCGCAGCGACCATAGTAGAGTGGTTTTTCGCCGAGTCGGTCGCGTGCGAGGTAAAGTACACGCTCGCGGCGATCGAACAGAGCGAATGCAAACATGCCATTGAGACGCTGCAGCGTGTCGTCAACGCCCCAGTGACTCAACGCCGCCAGCAACGTCTCGGTATCCGAATGTCCGCGCCAGGTTGGCGAGTTGCCTGTTTGGTCGAGTTCCGCGCGAATTTCCCCGTGGTTATATATTTCGCCGTTGTAACTCAGCACGAAGCGCTCGCAGGCGGACAGCATTGGCTGATGGCCGGCACGCGATAGATCGATGATCGACAGCCGTTGATGGCCAAGCGCGAGCCCGTTTGAATCGCTCCAGGTCCCGCGATCGTCAGGACCCCGATGCTGCAGGCGTGCGGACATTGACTCGATCAGATCGGGGTTGAGTGGCTGGG
>CBDUDJ010000456.1:0-1940 GCA_965365885.1 uncultured Gammaproteobacteria bacterium | reverse complement strand
CGATGAGCTGTGCCCTATAGCCAATCAGCAGGCTGACTCCACCGCCGATCTGCAACACAATGGTGGCCACGAGCAGAACCGGCACCAGCGGCACACCGTGCGCTGCCATGTATTGGCTCATCGCAGAAAAGCCCGTGATCTTCAAAATTCCCGGCACGATGAAATACAGTCCCAGCAGGCCGCGACCACCAAGCCGCAAAGAATTTTCTATCCGTCGTAATAAATCTGAATTCAAGTTCGCCTTCCTCCTCTGAAACATCCGTTAGCGGATTGAACCATAGATTCGCACACGCCTCCCATTCGCCCAATCGTCACAACTTGACTGCGCACAACTACTCACCAAGATATCGCGTTAGCGTATCGCTCCACTGCGGACTCCTGATCACTCGTAACAATGCTCGATTAATCGGTTCACGCAGTTCGCTATCGGCAGGCAATGCAAATCCATAGTCCTGGCGCTCGAAGGTAACCGGCAAGACCTCCACCCGGCCGGCAAACTCCGAGCGAACGAGATGCTTGAGGAGCGGTGCATCGTAGACCATCGCATCAACGCTGCGATTTGCGACCGCCTCCATGGCGTCGCGAATCGTCGGATAGGCCCGCGCGGAGATGCCATTGCGGCGCAGATATTCTTCGCTCGTTGAAGCAGGCACGGTTGCCACGATAGAGCGAGTCAGATCATCCAGGCCCCGCATGGTTGTGCTGAGCTTACTAACGGTGAGAATGCTGGAAAACGCCGCGATGAAGCTTGCAACCAGCATCAGCGCCGTGAACATCCAGATCACGCCGAGCGCTCGACCGACACGGGTCAGCGGTGTTTTGTCGCCATAGCCGACCGTCGTCATCGTCGCCGCCGCCCACCAGAAACCTTCACTGACATGGCGAATGGTATGGCTGTCCTCCTGCACTGTCTCGTGTCTGTGCTCAACCAGCCATATCACCCAGCCCACAACGAAGAGTAAAAGTGTCAGCAGCCCTGCAATCTGCAGAAACTGCCATGAAAACAATTGCCTGAACACAGCCAGCCAGACGTTTTCGCGTTGACCGGGAAGAGTTGCGATTGCAAGTCCCGTCGTGTGAAAAGGATGAGTGAAGTCCATCACGAGTTCACGATTTTCGGTGATAGTGAGCGCAGCGGCTACCGCATCCAGTTCGCCATCGCGCACGCCATCCAGCAAACCTTGAATCGTTTTTTCTTGAAATTCGTAAGTGAATTTCAGCTCCGTGGCTATGGCCCGCCACAGATCAACACTGAGACCGCTCCATGTGCCATCGAAATTTTTGATAATGAATGGCGGTGAATGCAGAGTGCCGATGCGAAGATGTCTGCTGGCCAACGGATCTGCGACTTCTGTTGTCACCGTTGATGGCGCCGGCACCCCTGATGCCGCTGATGCAACAGCGGACGGAGCACTGCTCAAGACGACAATGCTGATCACAAAAAAACCGCGCAACATCACCACTCTCCCTTGGCAAGCCACCTGCGACAAACTGAACAATGCGACAAGATAGCAATTACAGCAAGCGTAGCGGCTGAACTCCCTCAGGGTTGGATCGCGAGCACATCGCAGGATGCACGCGCGAGAATTTTTTCGGCTGCATGGCCGACTAAAACCTCATCCTGATTTCGTTGCGCGCCGGTGCCTACCACTACGAGGTCTGCTTCGATTTTGTGCACCGTTTCAGCAACCACTTGCCCAACCTTTCCGGCCGGTAGAAAGATGCGCGATCGCGGCACGTCATAAGATTCGAGCAAAGCTTCCATCAATCGATTGGTATCTTCGTGCATCAACTTCCGTTTCCTGTGTATGTCACGCATAGCAAAATCCTGTGACACGACAGTGAGAAAATCCCGACCCCGAGTTGAACGAAGTGGGTAGGATGAATGGCGCCTCGCATGCCTGGTTTCTCGTGAGGGGTACTCAACGGCGCTGACACAA
>CBDUDJ010000455.1:0-2016 GCA_965365885.1 uncultured Gammaproteobacteria bacterium | reverse complement strand
ATTCCGCTGTCCGCAATTACGTGATGGGTGATAGAGCCCTGCGACACGAAGACGCAACCGCTGCGGATCTCGCTGCGATCAGCAAAATTGTGGTGGAGGGCCTGCAAGCGGGTGCGGTCGGGTTCTCCACCTCGCGGACTATTGGCCATCGCTCGATATTGGGAGAACCTATTCCAGGAACATTCGCGGAAAAAGCAGAACTGCTGGCCATTGCCCGAGCGATGAAATTGGCAGGCAAGGGAGTGTTTCAGGCGGTACCCGCGGGAGTTGTGGGTGACCTGGCCGGACCCGAGAAGTGGACCACGGAACAGGAGGTTGAGCTTTTTGCAGAAATCGCCCGCGAAAGTGGTCGCAACTGCACCTTCACTCTCGTGCAGAATGGCAACCGGCCCGATCAATGGCGTAATTGTCTTGCTATTGTCGAGCAGGCAAACGCCAGTGGGCTGATGATGCGTCCGCAGATCGCCACGCGCCCCATTGGCTTTGTCACAAGCCTTCGCTCCTATCATATGTTTCAGCGCCGTGAGACCTACCTGAAGCTTGCGGATCTGCCGTTTGAACAACGCCTGCTCGAGATGCGCAAGCCGGAAGTGAGAGCGGCGATTTTGAGTGATAAGGACATTCCCCCAGATCAACCGGGCACCATGGCCAACGTCTATGGTCTGTTGGCTATGGCAGCACCCGCGATGTTTCCCATCGAACTGCCCATCAACTATGAGCCAGAAGCCTCGAGCAACATGGGCGCACTTGCCGCTGCCGCCGGGAAAGAAGTGGCGGCCTACACCTATGACTATCTGACCTCAGGTGATGGCAACGATTTCGCCATTCTCCTGGGAGCAAATTTTGTTGATGGAACTTTTAGTGTGATGGAAGAAATGCTGCGCCATCCGCAAACCACAATCGGCTTGTCCGACGCCGGGGCACACGTGAATCTGATATTCGATGCAGTGGCGCCGACCTATCAACTCACTCACTGGGTACGCGATCGGACCAGGGGTGCCAGACTGCCTATCGAGCTCATCGTGCACAAACAAACTCTGAGCAATGCGGAACTCTTCGGCCTGAACGACCGCGGCAGTATCAGTGAAGGGAAAAAGGCTGATCTCAACATTATTGATCTACCGAATCTGGCTCTCGGCGAGCTGGCCGTGCACGCGGACCTGCCGGCCGGTGGCACGCGGATTCTGCAAAGCGCCAAAGGTTACGTGAACACATTTGTTGCGGGCGTAAAAACCCGTGAACTCGATCAGGATACCGGCGCGCGACCCGGACGGGTCATTCGAGTTTAGCTTGTTCGATGAGGCCTATATTAACCCATTTTCATTTTGCCGAGAAAATCCATCTTCCCCAGCGGCGCACCCAGCATGCGCAAAATGTCGTAGGTCGTCGTTGCGTGGAAGTAGAAGTTTGGCAATGAAAAAGACAACAGGAAATTCGTATTAGTAAACGGCATCTCGCGATCTCCGATCACAAAGACCATAGACTTCTCAGCTAGATCAGCCACCTCGCTTTCCGAAATGGATGCTACACCTTCCTGAGCTTCGCCGACCAGAGACTGCAGTCCCTGGTAGTCTTTATCCAGCTCGAAGGAAGGAGGCAAAAATCGCCCGTCGCGCATACCTTGCAGAGCACCCCATGAGTGATGACACACCGACACAATCTGAAAGTGGAAGGGCATCATGTCCTCGCGAAGCTTCGTGGCCACGATCTCACTCAAATCAATTTCGCTCTCGGCAGCAAAGGCTGCTCCTTTGTCCAATATCGTAGCGACGCTACCCAGCACTTGCTGATAGCTACCCACGCTGGTGTCGTAAAATGAGATGCTCATGTGTGTTCCTCGACCTGATTTTCAGTGGGGCGCAGCAGTATGCCTCAGCGGTGTTCCGGCAAGCTAGTCCTTGTGAAATCAGTGAATGTATAACTATCTGGCACATTCTATAATTTCAAGTGGCACTCGTTGAGGAGGAGCTTCCCATGAGCATCACCCCAAGACCTGAATATTTTGACGTAATCATC
>CBDUDJ010000454.1:0-2018 GCA_965365885.1 uncultured Gammaproteobacteria bacterium | reverse complement strand
CAAAGTCAGGCTCTATTCGGTCGCCTCACCAACCTGGGGAGAAGACGGAGCCGGTAATGTGGTCTCAACCACCCCGAAACGGTTGATCGAAGAACACGTCCAGCAGTCAGTCAAAGACGATCCCGACGACCACAGTCTGTTTCTGGGTGTCGCCAGCAACTACCTGTGTGATCTGCAGGCCGGTGACGACGTGCTAATCACAGGTCCCAACGGCAAACGATTTCTGTTACCGGTAGACACCCAGGCACACGACTACCTGCTGCTTGCAACCGGCACCGGAATCGCGCCGTTTCGCGGCATGATTCTGGAGCTGCTCGAGGGACCCGATGGCCCCACCCGTTCACGGATCGATCTGATCATGGGTACCCCCTACACGAGCGACCTGCTCTACGATGAGCTCTTTTGCCAACTCGCCGAGAAACACTCTAACTTCCATTACCACACCGCGATCAGCCGGGAATTGCAGCCAACGGGCGCACGTGGACTCTACGTTGACGGGCTGATCGAGCAGAAGATCGATTATTTCGCCGAGTTAATTGGCAACCCCCGCACGATGGTCTACGTCTGCGGCCTCGATGGCATGCGCTACGGATTGTTCAGAACACTCATCAAACACGATCTGGCCGCTGACTATCTGGCAGTAGATGCCAGTTTGCAGTCGCATCCAGTAAACGAATGGAGCGATCGGGAACTGAAAAAAGGCGTGAAGCCCACCAATCGTTGCCTGCTCGAGGTTTACTGATCGCTCATAGGTAATTTCCCTCATAGCCGAATGTTCCTGTGTGGATCATAAAGAAGGCTGGTTAGAGGGAATAAAATGCTAGACGCAGTTTTAACGCTCAGTCTGTACGTGGCTTCTATTTCAGTCGGTGGTATCACGCTGACGCTGTTAGGCATCGCGCTCAACAAAATCGACGTCTAGTCACAGTTCGCGCCGCAACAGCCATTATTGGCGCGCGAGCAACCACCACTTCATGGTTGACGTCACAAGCTCCGAGGCATCCTGCTGCACAAAGTGGCCCGAGTTGGGCGCAGTGACGATCGTGACGTCGTTATCGATCCAGTCCCAGGTGTTGTTGAGACCGTCAGAGTGCAAGGCAGAATCCTGCAGACCATGGAAGATGAGCACCGGCATATCGAGCCGCGGTGCCGAGGGCGGTGGCGCTGCCAGAACTCCCTCGCCTTCTGGCGACGGCGGGTAGTTACGCTTGTAGTAGGCGAGCATCGCAGAGAAATCGGATGCTTTGAAGGCTTCGATGTAGTGTTGACGATCTGCAGGATCACTTACCCAGCCTGAAAGCGTCTGTGGCGTCATCGGGTTACCGAAAAAGATGTCCGGGTCCTCCGGTGATCCTTCCCGAAAAACCTTCGCATAACCCGTGCCAGCACGAGCCTGCGGGTTCGTCGCCAGTGAGTTCGCTCGGCCATTCGGGTGCGGCAGATTGAGAATGATCAATTTGTCGACCATTTGCGGATTGGTGAACGCAAAACTCCAAGCCACCACGCCACCCCAATCGTGTCCCACAATCACCGCTTTTTCTTCACCGAAATGGCGAACCACAGCCGCAACATCAGACACGAGCAAACGCATGTCGTAGTTTTCATCACCGGCAGGCTGCGAGCTCTTGTTGTAGCCACGCTGGTCGATCGCGACGACCTTGAAATTCCCGCTCAAGCCGGCCATCTGATGGCGCCAGGTGTACCAGAAGTCCGGGAAACCATGGATCATCACCACCAGCGGGCCTTCGCCGATGCTTGCATAGTGGACCTTCACATCGCCGTTGGATGCATAGCCGTGTTGCACATCCTCCCAGATGTCCGCGTGTAAACTCCCCACTGCTATCACGCTCAATGCCAGTACAACCAGCAGGCGAATTGCTTGCGTTCGCATATTTCCTTCCTTCCAGGCTTGCTCTGGGTGCATTGTAGAGGAGTAAACTAGGGGCCGACACACCCAGGAGAACACATGCAGATTTCCATCACTTACTGTCAGGCGTGAAACTATCGTCCCGCGGCGG
>CBDUDJ010000453.1:0-2024 GCA_965365885.1 uncultured Gammaproteobacteria bacterium | reverse complement strand
TGTTTGCGCTGGCGCAGCGCAACGGCCTGGAACTGCCTTATTCAGACGTTGCCGACCTCTCCGAAGAAAAGCTCACAGACAAGCGAGATCGGGGGTCTGCTTTCGAATTCAGTCACAGCCTGGATGCTCAGATCGGTGGGCAACTTAAGGCTGGCTTTCGGATTTCTGGTTTTTATGAGGATCGTTGGGAAGATTCAGCTACTGCGTTGAACGCGTACATGCCAACTTCCATGGCGACCTTAGGCGTCAAGGTATCGTGAATGGGTGGGCGTGCTTCACACCTGCAATTGCACTTCCGTGACGCCGTAAAAAAAAGCCGAGACCCTGCCGGCCGCCCGCTGCCTGATAGCAGGTTTGCGCAGCAGCATTCCGGCGATTCGTCGAACCGGTTCGCCCCACCAGGCGCGACTCAGTAGTATCTTGGGCGGCTGTGCCTGCAGTGCCTGAATGTGTTGTATCTCGGGCATTCGTTCGGCTTCTATGGCGCTAAGCGCTGCCGTTAACGCGCCGCTGTCCACTTGCGGCTGTAACAATACCGGTACCAGGTGATTGGCTGCGACGATCGCATCGCGCAAAGCGATGTTGATTCCCTGGCCACCGACAGGTGACATCGTGTGTGCGGCGTCACCGATTACCAGAGCGCCCGGCGTGCTCCAACGATCTACGCAATCGGAGACCACATCGAGCAGGAAGGGCTTGTGCACCGTGTCGCGATGCGCGCGCAGGTGCTCGGCAAAATCCGCTGATACGTGATTAGCCATCTCTTCGATCCACTGTTCGATCCCGCGATTGCGTAAGTCGCCGAACGTTCCTTTAAGGATGACCCAGCCGAGTTGCAGGGTGTCGTCCCAGGTGTGATAGGCAATCAGAAGGTGGCCGCGCCCGGCGTAGGCGCGCACGCCGCGCCAGTCGTCCGGGCAGGGCAGCTTGCACCAGACGATGTCCATTGGCAGGCTGGCATGCGCGGTCAGCAGCCCGGCTTGCTTGCGCACGACGGAGTTACGCCCGTCGGCTCCGATGACGAGGCTGGAGCGCAGTTCCCGCTCTGCGTCGTCGGTCTTGATACGCACTCCCGTGATTTGACCGTCCTCGTGGATCAGCTCCTTGACTGATGCACCTCTGATCAGATTGAACGATGAACTGCTCGCCGATTCAGCGACCAGCATCTCGAGCAACGCAGGCTGAGAGACGGCCTTGAACAGCTGCTCGTCTGCAGAAGCTGTATCGAGTGATTCGTTGAGAAGTGGTAGTCCGTTCAGGAAGACCTCTATGGTTTGCGGTGCGTAGCTTGGCAGCGCTGCGAGTTGCGTTTGCAGGCCCATTTGCGCAAGCGCTGCGATACCGCCTGGCAGTAGCACCTCGCCACGGAACTCACGGCTGAAATCCCGCCGCCGTTCTAGCAGGGTCACCTCGATTCCGCGGCGCGAGAGCAGATAGCCGAGGCTTGCGCCGGCTGGACCCGCGCCGACGATCACGACATGGCTCATAGACGATCCTCCCTTTGCTCACTGCATGATTCGCAACGCTACGATAGCGCACGTTGGTATCGCGGTCATTGCGAAGTACGCAACTTGTTCGGGTAAGTTTGTTACTCTGATTCCACGTTTACAACTGCGCTGATTGCTGGCCGAAATTCATGTGGAATCTGCTCGGTTCGATGGTTGCCTTTCTCACGCTGACCGCCTGCGGCGGTTCCACTGGAGTCACGCCCGATGACAGCACCGAGACGAATGTTGCCAGGGCGGAAGCATTTGTCGACGCCTTCTATTCGTTTGACGCGGCCAGACTCGAAGCTGTTCTTGCGGGCGCTGAGGAGTCGCTGCCGATTATCGTTTTCTATCAGGGCTGGGCCGAAGGCGGGCACTACCAGATTGTCGATCGGCTGCCATGCGAGGTCAGAAATCCAACGCTGATCAGCTGCTCTGTTACGGTAAAAGACGACCTGGTAGGCGGCTTTGCGGAGTTCGCCGCGAGTGACGATTCTGCCGAGTCGCCGTGAATACACCATAAGAACGTTGATGATG
>CBDUDJ010000452.1:0-2035 GCA_965365885.1 uncultured Gammaproteobacteria bacterium | reverse complement strand
CCCCTGAATCCCATAACCGCCAGCCTTGTCCGCACCTTCGCCACTGGCCCAGTAAGTTGCAGCCCGGGCTGCTGAGATTTCAACGAATTCAACCCGACTGACAACAATCACCGATTCCACACGAGCCGAATCGCTCGCCGCAACCGCCGTCATGACCTCGTGGACCCGGCCGGAGAGCTGCAACAACATGCCGAGCCCATCGCTGGCATCGCGTGGCTTGCCGAGAATCTGCGAGTCACACACGACGATCGTGTCGGCAGCCAGGGTAAGCTGACCTGGCTGTGCGCAGGCAACCACTTTCTGCTGCGCCATACGGCTAACGTAATCACGGGCGGATTCGGCCGGCAGAACCGACTCATCAATTGCCGCCGTCACAGTGCTGAACTCGATGCGGATCTGGGCGAGCAGTTGCGCGCGGCGGGGAGACTCAGATGCGAGAACTACCGGTAGTAGTGGCGTCACCTATTCAACTCGAACCTGCAGCCGCGCGCGTTGCAATAACAGATACACAAACGGCCAGGCCAACATACTCATGAGTGCCGGGAGAAAGACGCCCCAGCTCCAGCCCCTGGACCAGGCAACGTCCTGCACGATAACGCGCAGGCTTTCTGTGAGCAGCACCAGGAGAAAGACGACCACACACTGCTGCACGATGGAATACATCCGCAGTCGTTCGTAAAACCTCCAGCCAACATAGGTGATCGCAGCCAGGAGAAAGCCGTTCAAGCCCAGCGGGTCGGCATAGAGCACATCCAGCAGCAAGCCGATCACCCATGCTGATATCAACCCCAGCCGGTGCGGCAATTCCATCACCCAGTAAAACACCACCATTGCGAGCCACGCGGGACGCAGCCAGCCAAGCCATTGCGGCCAGCTCTCCGGCAGATGAAATATCGCAAGCACCATCGCCAATGCAACCGTCAGCAGAATCAGCCAGCCACCACGTGAGGGATTCATTGCACCGCCGTTGGCTGTGCAGAGGATTCAAGCAGCCGTTCGTCTGCCGCTTCTTCGGCTGTGTTCGCGGCAAAGACGATCAGCACATGGCGTGAGCGATCCAACTGCGCCAGTGGCCGGACGTTGACGATGGCGTACGGGCTTGTTGCATCGATGATCAGAGAGCTGACGTGGCCTACCGGATAACCCACCGGAAATCGTCCACCGAGGCCGGAACTCTCCAGCAGATCGCCTTCGCGAATGTCCGCCGTCACCGCGACGTTTTCAAGCTCCAGCTGATCGCGTCGACCGGTACCACCGGCGATGCTGCGCAGACCGTTGCGGTTGACCTGGACCGGTACCGCGTGGCTGACATCGGTGATCTGCAGCACCCGGCTCGTGTATTGATCGACCTCGACAATCTGCCCGAAGAGCCCTTCCGCATCGATCACCGCCTGGCCGATCTCTACACCGGCCTGCGCACCCTTGTCGATAATGACCTGATGCGTGTTGGCTGTGGGGACGACGCCCAGTAACTCCGCAATCAGAACATCGGCGGAAATTCGCGCCTGACTGCCAAGCAACTCCCGTAACCGCTCGTTTTCCTGTTTCAGCGCGAGAAACTGCTGGGACACCTGTGACAGCTCCAGAATCCGTCTCTCCAGTGCGGCGTTGCGGCCCTGCAGAGAATCCCGAGTGGCGATGACTTCGCCGACCTCACCACCGACGAGATAAGGCGCTTCGGCAATGGCCTGCAAAGGGCTCAAAAAGGTGCCGATGACGGCCCGTACGGGTTCGAGCAGGCGAGTGGTGATTTCCAGCGAAACGAGTACCAGCGAGACCAGGGCGAGTCCCGTGAGCAGATAGCCGGCGCCAGATTCGTGAACAAAAAGCGCTTTAATTTAGCCTGGTCCTCAGTCTAGATCTAGTCAGTGGACAGTAAGTCGGCGTTGCCTGCTTTGTCCATCAGTTCCAATGCCTTGCCGCCGCCCCGCGCGACGCAGGTGAGAGGGTCTTCAGCAATTATCACCGGCAGGCCGGTCTCCTCTGCCAGCAACACGTCGATGTCGCGCAGCAGCGCGCCACCGCCGGTAAGCAC
>CBDUDJ010000451.1:0-2045 GCA_965365885.1 uncultured Gammaproteobacteria bacterium | reverse complement strand
TTGGTGATCGCGTGTTACTCAGCGTCGATCATCTGCAACTCGAGCGCGGTCGAATCTATCTGCTGTCAGGCGCCAATGGCGCGGGAAAGACCACCTTGTTAAGAGTGCTCGCTGGTCTGGATACGGCGCGCTGTGCGAATTTTGAGTTCGAAGGATCGGAACAGAACCTGTCGCCATACCCGAGAAATCTGCACCGTCGCATCGCCTTCGTGCATCACCATCCGATTCTCTTTTCGACGACTGTTGCAGAGAACATCGCATTCGGTCTGCGTGCGCTCGGCGTTCCACCACTTGAAGTCATGCGCCGTGCAGCTGCGGCTATCACGTGGGCCGGCATACGCCCGCTTGTCGATACGCCACCGCAAGCGCTCTCTGCGGGGGAAAAGCAAAGAGTGGCGCTCGCGCGTGTACACGCAATGGACCCGGTGTTGTACCTACTGGACGAACCGACTGCCAATCTTGACGAGAACGGCAGAGATCTGGTTACCAGACTGATCGACGCCATTTCGAAGGAAGGACGCACGCTTTTGATCGCCTGTCACGATCGCGAGTTGCTGAACCTGACAGGCATAACCCGCCTTCACATGACGGCCGGGCGGTTGGAGGTATCGTCGTGAAAGTATTCGGATTCGCGGGCTACTCGGGTAGCGGAAAAACAACGCTGATCGAGAACATCATTCCCGTGTTGGTCAGCCAGGGAAAACGAGTGTCATTGATCAAGCATGCGCATCACGCCTTTGACGTCGATCAGCCTGGCAAGGACTCTTACAGGCACCGCCAGGCGGGTGCGAGCGAAATCATGCTTACGTCGGCGAAGCGCTGGATACTGATGCATGAAATTGTGGATCAACCGGAGCCGGAACTGCCTGAGCAACTCCGCCGTATGTCTCCATGCGATATCGTGCTCATCGAAGGCTTTAAAAAGCAGCCTATCCCAAAGCTCGAGATTCATCGAAAAGCGCATGGGGTTCCGTTCTTGTTCAGTAACGATCCGCATATCGTCGGCATTGCTACCGATGAGCAACTGGATACCAAACTTCCCCAGTTCGGTCTTGATGACTATGCGGCGCTGTCCGCATTCGTACTCAATATGGCTGCCGATATTGAGTCGCATTTGTAGAGGTAAAATTGCATTATGAAACCAGATGATTCGCAGGCAGCAACAGTGAAGATTGTGTATTTCGCAAGGCTGCGTGAAGTGCTTGGCAAGGCCGAAGAAGAGCTTGTCATTCCCGACGGCGTATCAACGGTCGGCGAACTGGCCGCATATCTACGCGCACGCGGCGATGACTGGGCCGCAGAACTAGGGGTTGGGAAGGCTGTGCGTGTTGCCGTCGACCTTGATATGGCGGATGTCGATACCCCTGTCAGTGAGGGTCAGGAGATCGCATTCTTTCCGCCCGTTACCGGAGGCTGAGAGCCATGCCCGTGCGAATACAAAAAGAGGATTTTGACGTTAGTGCCGAAATTGCGCACCTTCGCGAGGGCAACCCAAAAGTTGGCGCCGTCGCTACTTTCGTTGGAATTGTGCGAGACCTGAACGAAGGCGACGCAGTTGCCTCGCTCACGCTGGAGCACTATCCAGGCATGACCGAAAGATCGGTTGAAAAAATCATCGCCGAGGCGCGCGATCGATGGGACATCTACGACGCATTGGTGATTCACAGAGTCGGTGTGCTCAAACCACTTGACCAGATCGTGCTTGTAGTGGTTTCCAGCGCGCATCGCGGTGAATCATTCAAAGCCTGCGAATTTCTGATGGATTACCTCAAGACGCGCGCGCCTTTCTGGAAAAAGGAACAGACACCCGATGGGGACCGCTGGGTGGACGCCAGAGCAAGTGACGATGCTGCTGCCGAGCGCTGGACCTGAGCATCGGAGAGTCACGTGGTCGCGTTGAAATCATTGCCAACTCCTTCCGGCTCCGCAAGTAAATTGGAACTGAAGCCACAGCTTCGGATCAGTTTTCGCAAATCGATCGCGATGGGACCGGGCAAAGCTGACCTCCTGGAATCGATTGCAGCGACGGGATCGATTTCTGCGGC
>CBDUDJ010000450.1:0-2082 GCA_965365885.1 uncultured Gammaproteobacteria bacterium | reverse complement strand
AAGCGGACTGATAACCGGCAGGCACCACTGTATGTTCCACCGTCCAGGCCGATTCGAAACCAGCCGCCTCGCCCGCCTGGACGAGCTCCACCGCGCGTGCCGGATTTGTATATTGCCCTGTGTTGCAGTAACGCAAACCGAATTTCATTCCTCACCCCCATGCTCGAGCATTCTGCCGACAGAATACTCTGAATTTTCACACACACCACAACAGCCCCACAGGTAACGCCGGGTAGCATCGACCCGATGTTGTTTCCCAGTGGCTCAAGGAGTAATTTCACAGTCAGTCAGAGGGGAAACACCATGCGCAACGGCTTCAAAGTTCTGGACACTGACTGTCATCAGATGGAACCGCCCGGCATGTGGGCCGAATACATCGATGCCGGTTTTGCCGACAGAGCTCCAAAGATCGGCGACACCGGTGCTGGTAAGAAAGGCATTGTGGTCGAAGGCCAGCCCCTGACAAAACAGACGGGCAGTTATCCGATGGATTCCGCAGAGTTTCATGCTGCGGCTATGAAAGGCATGGAGAAGTTCCAGGACAATCGCGAGCAGGGCTTCAACGCCGAAAGCCGGATCGGCGACATGGACGAGCAGGGTGTGGATGCCCAGGTGATCTATCCGACCGTGGGTGGCCAGTTGCTCGGCAAGCCATTTACGGACCCCGAACTACTTGCCGCCTGCTGCCGGGCCTACAATGACTGGAGTCTGGAGTATTGTGCGCTGTCACCCGAACGGCTGCGCATGGCGGCAATGCTGCCGATGCAGGCACCGGATCTGGCGGTAGAAGAAGCGCAACGCGTAGCTCAACATGGCGCCAGCGCGTTCTATCTGCGGCCAAATCCGAATGAAGGGCGCAATTTCTATCACGCCGACTACGAACGAGTCTGGGCAAAGATCGAAGAGCTGGGACTGCCGATCTGCATTCACGACTCCGGCTCACCTTACCTGCCTTCCTTTGGCGAACGGATGGATACACACACAACCGGGCACATCATTGCCCACCCCTTTGAGGCGATGGTCGCGATGATGACTCTGATCTGGTACGGCGTGATTGAACGCTTCCCGGGTCTCAAGGTCGTGCATGTGGAAGCCGATGCAGGCTGGCTGCCGTACTGGTTGCAACGAATGGAACAACATTGGGATTTCTCCGGTAATGCTGAACATGCGATGCTGAAACGCAGGCCGACCGAGTATTTCAAATCCAATTTCCTGGTAGCCTGCCGCGGCGACGAGGTGACACTACCGGCGGTGCTCGATCTGGTGGGAGACGATTACGTCACCTTCAACACCGATTACCCGCATCCTGATGGCACATGGCCGGCGGGCATGCTCGCGCTGGAAAATCAGCCCATCAGCGAAGAGAGCATACGCAAGATCTACTGGGATAATCCGGCGCCCGTGTTTGGTCTTGTTTAGTGCCGTTCATTTACGCATGAACGTTGCAGCTGTTTTTGCTCGCGTTTACAGCGTTGACTAAGGAGAGGACAAAGACGTGGACAACATGTCGAGGCGCGGTTTCGACCCGCTGACCTACAAATTCGAAGACCAGGTACCCCGGCCGGGGAATGTTACTCAGATTGCAGATGGAGTCTTCTGGGTCCGGATGCCTATGGGGGGACGGCTCGATCACATCAACGTCTGGCTGCTGCGTGACGGCGACGGTTGGACGATCGTCGATACCGGAATTTTCGATGAGAAAGTGAAGCAGCACTGGCGCGACATATTCGCCAGGTGCCTCGAAGGTAATCCGGTTACTCGGGTGATAGCGACCCACCTGCACACCGATCACACGGGGCTCGCCGGTTGGCTCACGCAGGAGTGGGGCTGTGAATTATGGATGAGCCGCAGCGACTTCTATATGTGCAAAACCATGGCGGCCGATGGCCCTTCTGACGTGCCGGAGGATGCAATCCGGTTCTACCGTCGGGCCGGGTTTACCGAAAAACGACTGGATCGTTATCGCCAGCGGTTCGGCAATTTCGGCGCCAGCATCGCGCCGTTGCCTGCCGGTTATCGCCGAATCAGCGACGGTCAGTATCTGGAGATCGGTGGTCGCGAGTGGCGCGCGGTCATCGGCCA
>CBDUDJ010000449.1:0-2090 GCA_965365885.1 uncultured Gammaproteobacteria bacterium | reverse complement strand
TGCAGCGCTTGCTGGTAACGTATTCAAGGTGCTGGTTGCTCCTGGAGAGCAGGTCAGCTCCGGCCAGCCCATCCTGGTCGTTGAAGCCATGAAGATGGAGACGCAAGTCAGTGCACCGCGCAGCGGGACGATTGCGCAAGTGCATGTCAGTGAAGGTGACGCGATAGCAGTGGGTGATCCGTTGGTGTCGATCGCTTAGCTCATGGATCTCATAGAGCAGATCTGGCAGGGTTCCGGCCTCTATCAACTGACGCTCGGTCAGGCGGCCATGATCGGTGTAGGACTTGGCCTCCTGTACCTCGCCATCGTGCGCAAATTCGAGCCGCTGTTGCTCGTCACCATCGGCTTCGGCGGTCTTCTGAGCAACATCCCGGGTGTGGAGATCGCAACAGGCGATGGCTTGTTGCATTTGACCTATGTCGTTGGAATTGAGTCTGGAGCTTTTCCGCTTATCATCTTCATGGGAGTGGGCGCGCTCACTGACTTCGGGCCGCTGCTGGCCAATCCAAAAACGCTCTTTCTCGGCGCGGCGGCACAGTTTGGAATCTTTGCAACACTACTGGGTGCGCTGGGTCTCACAGCGCTGGGTGTTATGGATTTTTCCGTTCGAGAAGCCGCCGCGATCGGCATCATCGGAGGTGCCGATGGACCGACGGCGATTTACGTGGCAGGCAAGCTGGCGCCACATCTGCTCGGTGCGATTGCAGTGGCGGCGTACTCCTACATGGCCCTTGTGCCGCTCATCCAACCTCCGATCATGAAGTTGCTGACCACGCACGAAGAGCGTGCGATCGAAATGGTTCAGTTGCGAACCGTATCGCAGGTAGAGCGTATCGTATTTCCGCTGCTATTGTTGTTGCTCGTTGCGTTGTTACTGCCTTCGGCGGCACCGTTGCTCGGCATGTTCTGTTTTGGCAACTTGATGCGCGAGTGCGGGGTGGTGGATCGTTTGTCCGATACGACTCAGAATGCGTTGATCAACATCGTGACCATCTTTCTGGGTTTAGCGGTCGGATCGAAACTCAGTGCCGAGCAGTTTCTGGTGCCGAGCACACTCGGCATTCTCCTGCTCGGGATGGTCGCATTTGCGATCGGCACTGCCAGTGGCGTGCTGATGGGAAAGCTGATGAACAGATTCTCCAGTCAGCCGATCAATCCACTGATCGGCGCTGCGGGCGTGTCGGCCGTGCCGATGGCGGCGCGAGTTGCCAATAAAGTAGGTCTCGAGGCCAACCCACATAATTTTCTGCTGATGCATGCCATGGGTCCGAACGTCGCCGGAGTGATCGGGTCTGCCATTGCGGCGGGTATCATGATCATGTTCACCGGCTGAGTCGGTTGCGCAATTCAAGCGGCTGGGTCTTGATGGCAGCAGTTGCCTGCGCTGAAAAGTGTAAACTTAATGGGATGTACCGGTGATACCGGGTGCTGGTGCTTGCAAGCTGGTGGCATCCGGCGCTTTTTTTGCGGAGAGATTTCATCCATGCGGCTCCTGATATGCGTTTTGTCCCTGATTGTTGCCCTGGAAGCAGCTGCGGAGGCCGAGTTCTGGCTGTCGGTGGGCAGCTACCAGGAGCGCTCTAACGCAGAGGAAGCTCTCAACCTGGCCAACGCGCTGTTGCCGGATCCGTTCACTGTCACCCCGGCGGATACCTCTTATGGCTATTTCTACCGAATCCTTGCGGGCCCGTACCAGACACGGGAAGTTGCTGAGGCTCTACGGATCGAAGCACTTGGTGTGGGTTATACGGGAGCCTGGCTTCTGGCTGTGGAACCCGGATCGCTGAGTCCCCTGCCATCGGAGTATCTCGATCTGGACGCATTGCCGCCAGCCGAATTCGATGACACCGACCGCACACAGGATCGCGATCCGCCACGGACGCTGATCGACGAAGCGCCTCCCGACTACAAACTCAATAAGCTTAATCGAGATCAGGCCTGGCTGAATCTGGCTGATAATCCGTACCTGTTCGCCAGTATGGGTCCACTGCCGGACCTTGCTGCACTCGCGGACATCACGCCATCCAGCTTGACGAGCCTTTGATTCTCCAGGAATGGCCGCACGAAGAGGCAGCTGCGATATCGCTGGC
>CBDUDJ010000448.1:0-2111 GCA_965365885.1 uncultured Gammaproteobacteria bacterium | reverse complement strand
GGGATGCTTTCTGTCAACGGCGCTACCTACATACGTTTCTACTATGCCGTTCCGTTCGTGTGGATATACCTGTTGGCACTTGGAGTTGGGCAAAACGTCCCGTCTGTCTCAACGGAATTTCTGTTGCACTGCCTGGTTGGGGGGTTGGGGCAAATCGCGGCTACGGCTTTTCTCGTCGCCTCGTTTACCCACGACAATTTTGCAGTTGGAACCACCTTTTCGAAGAGTGACGTAGCGCTGACTGCACTGGTAGGTTTCGCGATTCTTGGAGATAGTCTGGCCGGCAGTCAGTGGCTGGGTATCGCGGTCAGTTTCTGTGGAGTTGCGCTTCTGTCGATGCGCGGTGCGTTAGCGGGCCTGTTTCAAGGCAATCGCGCAATGTTGCTGGGCATGCTGGCGGGTGTCGGTTTTGCTGTTGCTGCGGTCAATTATCGAGCGGCCGCACTGAGCTTGGACCACGGCGACTTTCTTATGCGCGCGGGGCTTACGCTTGCGGTAAGTGTGACCCTGCAGACAATTGTCATGGGAGCCTACCTTCTCGTCTGGGAACCCGGGGAGTTCACGCGAATTCACCGAAACTGGCGCTCCGCGCTCTGGGTAGGTTTGCTTGGCGCCGCGGCATCGGCTGCGTGGTTCAGCGCCATGACGCTGGTGAATGCGGGTCTGGTCCGAGCAGTTGGTCAGGTGGAGTTGCTCTTCACGTTCCTCACGTCGATATGGTTTTTCAAAGAGGTCGTAAACCGGCGACAGATTGCTGGTGCCGTTCTTGTGGTGTTTGGTATCTGGTTATTGCTGTGAGTGATCAAGCCATGGCGTCGATCGCCGTGGCTGTACCGCCGGTGTGGAACGTCAGCCAGGCAGCAACGTTGTAAAGTCGTCGTTTAGACGCTGCCATTCTAACGCAAGCCAAGGCGTGAAGGCGTCTGCTTCTGCGTTGAGCGCCGCGCTGAGTTCGGCCGCATCGATCCAGCGCCAGTCGCGAATCTCGGTGGTGTTGATCACCGGTTCATCTGTTGTTTTCCCGAGATAGACCCAACAGAGCTCATGCTCGGTTCCGGCGCTGCCAAAGGTTGCCCGGTATTCGAATTTATAGGTGAACGTCAGGTCGCAGCGCATGCCCAGTTCCTGCTCGACGCGGCGGCCTGCGGCCACATCCGTTTTTTCTCCCTCACGAGGATGAGAACAGCAACTGTTGGACCAGTAGTCCGGCCACAGACGTTTGTTGCTCGCACGCTGCTGTATGAGCAATTGCCCGGCGGAATTGAAAATGAACGCGGAGAACGCGCGGTGCAGAATGCCGTCGCCGTCGTGACACGCTGACTTGTCCAGATGGCCAACCACGTTGTCAGCACCATCGACGAGAATCAGTGCCTCCTGCTCAGAGGAGACAATCTCCGACTTTGTTTCGCTTGAATTCGTTTCGCTCAATTCGATTCGCTGGGTTTCACGGGGTTTCGAGAGGCTGCTTTCGAGCGGCGAAGTTTACCGAAAACTGGGCTACCATGCGCGATTTTGCCACGCCAGATTCCAGGTAGGGTTCGATGAAACAAGTGCCGGTAGAACATGAATTTCAGGCTTCGGCTGCGAAGCTGACGTATTTCGAATGGGGCTCGGCTCCGGGCCCCGTTGTGTTGCTGCTGCACGCGACCGGGTTTCATGCACGCTGCTGGGATCAGGTGGTGCGGTTTTTGCCGGACGATTGTCATGTCTACGCGGTCGATATGCGTGGTCATGGCCGCAGTGAAAAAGTAGCGCCTTATGTGTGGCGAAGTTTCGGCCAGGATGTGCGCGATCTTGTCGAGCATCTGGGTATTCACGATGCTATTGGTGTCGGACACTCGATGGGTGGCCATTGCCTTACGCAGGTGGCAGCGAGCCAGCCTGATGTGTTTAAACGTTTGTTGCTGGTTGATCCGGTTATTTTTGAACCCGGGGCGTATGCCACGGATCGCTATCGTGGCTTCGCCGGGCCGGAGGATCATCCGGTTGCGAAGCGGCGCAACGAATGGGATTCCTGGGAGCAGATGTACGACCGTTTCAGGGACCGCGAACCATTTTCTCTGTGGCGGGATGAGGTGTTGCGCGACTACTGCCGCTACGGGGTGCTCGCC
>CBDUDJ010000447.1:0-2127 GCA_965365885.1 uncultured Gammaproteobacteria bacterium | reverse complement strand
GGTTCAGCCACCAGCCATAACCGAGGTAGCTCGATGACACGACGAGCGTGCCGAGTGCAATCGTGTGTATGAGCGCTTTATCAGGCCACAATCTGGCAAGAAGCAAGCCGCCAATCAGCAAGGCGGTATACACCGGGTCGATGATCGGCATTGCGTTGATCGCGAATCTCGTATCGCTGAACGGCATCAGCAGTTGCGTTCCGTAAGTTGTCAGCAGATCGAGCAACGGGTGAGAAAGAATCGCGAGCGTGAGGGCGATTATCCAATAGCGTAGCTCCCGACTGGCAACGTTCGGATCTTTACGGCGTTCCCTGCGCCAGACCAGCCAGCCGAGCACGGGTCCGACAACCGGCGCGAAGAAGAGTGAATGCGTCACTCCCCGGTGGGTCAGCAGTTGGTCGATAAAATCGCCGTTGATTGAGAAAAGCACGTCGACGTCGGGCAGGGCCCCCGCCATCGCGCCGAAAACGGCGGCCCGATAGCCGATTGTGCGATCGGCAATGGTTAGGCTCGTAACACTCTGTGCAACGACCGCGCCGAGTGCAGCCTGGGACAGTGGATCCATGATTCTACGGTGGCGTCCGCGACGCCTGTCGGTGATTCTCCCATGATTGAGGTTCCGCACGCTGGCGCGCGTAGAGCCGGGCGCTGAGCATTGTACGTGCGTGCGGACAGAATGCTATTGTGACGACAAGAAAGACACGCACGACAAGTAGAAGGTACAAGGGGGAAAGATGACGCAGAAAAATTCGCAGGATGAGACCACCGGCACGCCATTCGGAATACCGAATCTTGATATCGAGTCGTTTTTCAAGCAGATGCAGATTCCGGGTATTGATATGGAAAGCCTGCTCGAAGCTGAGCAGCAGAACATCGAGGCAGTTCGCCAGGCTAATGAAACGCTCGTGCAGGGCTGGCAGGCGGTCGCCGAACAGCAGCGTGGAATTCTCGAGTCCACGGTGGAGCGCTGGCAGCAGACGATGGCGCAGGGAACACCGGCTACGCCGAGCGAAGCCATGCAACGTCAGTCAGAGTTGGCGCGCGAAGCATTCGACGAGGCGCTGGCAAACATGCGCGACATGGCAGAGATCGCAGCGAAGTCGCAATCTGATGCGTTCGATATCATTCGCAATCGTGTTGAACAGCGATTGAGCGAACTGTTGCCCGGACCGAAATCGGACTGAAATTCAGTCTTTGAGTCGACCTTCTGCGTCCCGCAATTCCGCGCCGTTGACGCGCGCGCGCCCGTCGCCGAATTTCGCATCTCTCGCCCGCAACGTGGCTTTGAGGCCCTGTTCACGCACGGATGTGCCGTAGTCCCTTGCAGCGCGGGTGTTGTGGCCGCGCACATCATTCTCCGCTGCCAGCCGCTGGAGCGTTCGTGCGCCCATCAATTCCATTCCAAGGTTGATGATCCGCTTGTTGGCCGATAACAGGTCTGGATCGATCAGCGCCATGCGGTCGGCCAGTTGCTCGACTTCTGCTTCGAGATGCTCTGATGGTACCGATTTCAACACCAGTCCAATCTGCTGGGCTTCGCTCCCGGTCACGGTGTCACCGGTCAGCGTCAGACGCTTGGCCCACTGTGGCCCCACGTTATAAAGCCACAGATTGTTCGGCAGGGCACCCAGGTCACGGGCGGGGGGGAAACCAAACGTCGCATCGTCCGCCGCGATCACCATGTCGCAGAGCATCGCGATGTCGGTGCCACCAGCAAGGCAGTAGCCGTGGACCTGAGCGATAGATGGTTTGTGCATGTCGAACAGGGCCATGCGAAAGCGTTGCGCGCGTTCCAGCTGCCAGGCGTCATCGTCAATACTGCGGGCGCCACGATAACTGTTGGCCTCATCCTGAATTCTCGATACCGGAACATTGCTGTCAGCACCAGTCAGATCGTAACCCGCGCAGAAGGCGCGACCCGCACCGCGGATGATCACGCAGTGCACCTCGCGGTTGTTGTCTGCCTCCCACAACGCTTCCGCCAGTTCCGCCTGCAACGCAAGTGAGATCGCATTGAGTTTTTCCGGCCGATTCAGTGTGATTCGTGCTCGCCCGTTATCAGTCTCGTATTCGATGTGCGCGAAATTTCCCATCTTCGACCCCGTTGTGAGTTCCCTCTACAATGTT
>CBDUDJ010000446.1:0-2160 GCA_965365885.1 uncultured Gammaproteobacteria bacterium | reverse complement strand
AAGTTGATACAGGAGTTTCAGGTATTCCATCACTGAAAAAGGCGAGGCCACCACGACGCCGACCTTGCCATCGCGCATGGATGTTTCTTTGCGTAACAGGCGGGACACCATGTCGCCTTCGTGGCGCTGCACTATCATGCACCCTGTCGCGGCAGTGTCCACCTTACGCTCGTTGCCAGTGAGGATGCGATACGGATAGAGGCGTAATCGTACTGAGTGGTTTAACACCCGCTTCAGTATACCCAGTCGGCTCAATTCATCGGAGCTGTCCAGCACTGGCAGCCAGCCGATCACGGCATTGAACAAAATGATCTTCCCATTACACAGTGCAATATCCGATTTTTTGGCATTAGCCTGCAGTGCCCACTCAATCGCCTCCTTGTCATGGGCTGGCAGATCCATGTACCGGCGCAGGCGTTGTTGGCCCTTTATCGGCACGACGCCGACGCTGAATCGGTCGTTCATGGAGAGCTGAAGAACGTGTTTGATGGCGGCTACCGAACCGGCGATGACGACATGGTCAGCATCGTCGAGATGGGAATCCGGGTTAGCGATAAATTGCTCGAAAGTCACGGCGCTTATTGTGCAAGCCAGTGCTTGTTCTGCGACCGTCTCAACCAGATACGCGGCGTCGGGTTCATAGACAAAGAGTGCGCTTGTTACCAGTTCGGTCTCGTTGATGCTCACTCGCTGGCCGGGCGCGGGTCGATGGCAATGCGCAGCGGTTGCTCGCTGTCCAGATGCACATCCCGCTGTGGGAAGGCAATGACGATTCCGGCCGCCTCAAAACGTCGGTAAATTTCCAGGTGCAGATCGGTCTTGACTGTCCAAAGGTAGTCGATATGGTCTATGTAGAAGCGGCACACAAGGTCGAGGGAACTCTCGCCGAAACCGCTGAAGATGATGGAAGGAGCGGGATCGATCATTATCCGCGATTCATCCGACACAGCTTGGCTGAGGATTTTCAGGGCCAGTTCTACATCACTGCCGTAGGCGACGCCCACCGGTACTGAGACCCGAAGTTTGGTATCAGAGAGAGACCAGTTGAGCAGGCGGCCGGTGATAATTTCCTTGTTGGGAATCAGCAGTTCTTTGTTGTCCCAGTCGCGTATGGTGGTCGCCCGAATGCGAATCCGGGTGACGACCCCGTCCTGGTCTCCCACGGTGATGACATCGCCTACACTGATCGGTCGTTCGAACAGGATGATCAGCCCACTGATGAAGTTGGCGACGATTTCCTGCAGTCCGAAACCGATACCGACACCCAGCGCCGCAACCAGCCACTGTAACTTCGACCAGTCCAGACCGAGTCTGGACAGAACCACGAGAATGCCGGTGCCGAGAATCACGTAGTTCATCAGGGTGCTGGTAGTGTAGCGCGCCCCCGCGGAAACGTCAGTGCGCGATCGTAGCACCAGCTCCACCAGTGCCGGTAATTTTCGGGCTGCGTATACGGTAATACTGGCCAGCAGAACAACGAAAACAAGTATGTCGAGTGTGATTCGATAGACGACAGATTCTCCCTCCACCATGGAGGTTGAGGTCCAGAGGGTGATGCCTGACATGGCATCAAACAGCGGTAGGATGGGCGCCCACAGGTAATATAAAATTGTCAGTGCGACAACGATTGCCGTTGAGTTGAGCAACTGCTGAGTCTCTTCGCTGATCTCTTCAAGCTTAGCCTGGTCTTCCTCAATAACGCCAATCTCCGGGGTGGGCTGCTCTGTTCGGTCTTGCCTCGCCATTAGCAGTTCCCGAAAGCGCAGATGTCTGCGTGCCACCCGCAACCAGCGCAGCAGAAAGCTGTGCACGATCGCCAGCGCAATTCCCGCCACGAGCATGTCCAGGAGTCTGGTGGTGACAAAACTCACCGAAAGATGCAATCCGAAGACAACGCCGATAGCAACGGCAAAAAAGGCGATAGCAAGGATCAACCGAATACGGTTTTCCCGGGTCGAAAAATCCCCTGCACCCCTCTCCTTTACTGTTCTCCACAAAGTGATCGCAAAACGAGAGGCAATCCACAGCGCAATGGCCAACATCGCGAAACGGCCTAATAGGGTTCCGTCTGCTACCCGGTACAACAACCCGGCAACAGTGGCGGCGGGCAACCACCAGTGCAGAAACCATCTGGATTCTCGCTGCAGCCAATCACACAGT
>CBDUDJ010000445.1:0-2201 GCA_965365885.1 uncultured Gammaproteobacteria bacterium | reverse complement strand
GGGCGACCTCCAGGCAATCGGTGCCTCTCAGGTGCTGCCACTGCGCGGTATGCGTAAGACTATCGCTGCGCGTATGCACGAAAGTCTGACGTCCATGGCGCAGCTGACCATGGACATGGATGTGGTCATGGATGATGCAATCGCCTTACGCGGCGAACTCATCGACCAATGGCGGGAGCAGAACACCCGGCCGACTTATACGGACCTGGTCGTCTGCGCCGCGGCAAAGGCACTACCGCAGCACCCTTTCATGAACGCACAACTGATCGATGGCAATATTCATCTACTCGCAGACGTCCATGTGGGCATCGCGGTCGCGCTCGAAGAAGGCTTGATCGTGCCGGTCGTCAAACAAGCGGATCAACTGAGCCTGCAATCCCTGGTGATAGAGTCCGCGCGGCTGGCGCAGGCAGCCCGGCAATCTTCACTCACGATCGATGAGTTGCAAGGTGGCACGTTTACCGTATCTGCCCTTGGCATGTTCGGTGTCGACAGCTTCACGCCGATCATCAACGCCCCACAGGCCGGAATTCTGGGGGTGAACCGGATCCGCGACGAAGTTGCATGGGATGGCGATCAGCCCGTGAAACGACGGGCTATGCGCCTGTCCCTCACCTGGGATCACCGGGTGCTCGATGGTGCGCCAGCGGCACATTTTCTCGCCGAAGTCCGCGATCTGCTGGAAGCCCCCCATAAAATGCTGGTTTAATCACCGGCAACGTCCTTTTTAAGCGGGAATGACTTATGGGTATTAACGTTGAACCTCTGTCTCCGGTAATCGGCGCGCAAATCAGCGGTGCAAATCTATCGCAGCTTGCCGATGCTGAGTTCTCCGCGATTGAACAGGCACTGGTCGATCACCAGGTAATTTTCTTCCGCGATCAACCCGAACTTGCACCGGAAACGCAAATTGCGTTCGCCGAGCGTTTCGGACCGCTGCATACACATCCCGCAGCGCCACATCTCGAGGATCATCCCGAGGTGTTTGTTATACACGCACACAAGGACTCGAAAATTGCCAACGGCAATGGCTGGCACACGGATGTTTCCTGTGATGAAGAACCACCGCTGGGCACGCTCCTGCAGTTGCACACGCTACCCAGCAGCGGGGGTGACACCCTGTTTGCCAGCATGTTTGCCGCTTTCGAGACACTCTCACCGAAGTTGCGGAAATTTCTGACGACGTTGAGTGCTACCCATGACTCGGAACACGTCTACCGGGGCCGTTACTCTGACCGCGGCGTTGACGACGCTGGCAAGGTCTATCCAAGCGCAGTCCATCCAGTTGTCCGCACGCACCCACGGTCCTCCCGCCAGGCGCTCTACGTAAATCCCGGATTCACCACCCGCATCAACGAACTCGCTCAAGATGAAAGTCGTGCGTTGCTGGACTTTCTTTTTCGCCATCAGCAGCGTAGTGAGTTTCAGGTGCGGTTTCGCTGGAGCACCAACGCAATCGCGTTGTGGGACAACCGCTGCACGCAACATTTCGCGCTGTGGGATTACTGGCCTGAAGAGCGCAAAGGCCACAGAGTCACCATAAAAGGCGAGCAGCCGGCCTACGATCCTAAGGCCAAATCCACCGCGGCCTGCGAAGATCTGCATCTCAGCAGACAGTTGTGACCGCTACTGTGAGGAAGATTTGACGATGGGTCTTTACCAGAAGTACGTACTGCCAAAGGTCATCGATACGCTCTGCAACCAGGAGCCCATGACTGAGCTACGCGCAAAATATGTTCCCAGCGCGCAGGGGGATGTGCTCGAGATCGGCATCGGCAGTGGCTTGAATCTCGAGCATTACAGCGATCGGGTTACCTCCGTGACCGGTCTTGACCCCTCCAAAGAACTTACCGACATGGCACAAAAACGCATCAAACACGCAAAGCCGCCCGTTGAAATCCTGCAGGTCTCGAGTGAAGAGATTCCCGCCGATGATGATCGTTTCGATTCGCTCGTGTGTACCTGGACGCTCTGCTCGATTCCCGACGTCTACAGTGCGCTGCGCGAGATGTACCGTGTTCTCAAGCCAGGTGGCGCTCTCTACTTCATCGACCACGGGCTTGCCCCGGACGTTGATGTGCAACGCTGGCAACGCCGAATCGTTATAGTCGCTGCCGTTTCACGTCGGATGAGTTTTTGGATAGCACGCGCAAAGCAAAGCTTGAAGCCAGCTCTACCACTTCTGCAGCTACGTTAATTGC
>CBDUDJ010000444.1:0-2218 GCA_965365885.1 uncultured Gammaproteobacteria bacterium | reverse complement strand
CGTGCTCGATGCCGATACCGGCGAGCTGAAGCGCTACTGGGGCGCGTATGGTAACAAGCCGGACGACGCGGACCTCGGCCCTTATGATCCCGCCGCACCTCTGCCACAACAGTTCCGCAATCCCGTACATTGTGCCGAGCCAGCCAACGACGGCTTGGTCTATGTCTGCGATCGACCTAACGACCGCATTCAGGTGTTCAAGACAGATGGCACTTTCGTGAAGGAGAAGCGAATCGCGCCAGCGACACTGGGCGACGGATCGACCTGGGATATCGCATTCTCAAAAGATCCCGCGCAGAAATTCATGTACGTCGCAGACGGCAAGAACATGAAGGTCTACATCATGCTGCGGGAATCGCTCGAGATCCTCACGAGCTTCGGTGATGGCGGCCGCCAACCCGGCCAGTTCTTCGCCGTCCACAGCATAGCAACGGACTCGCAGGGCAATATCTACACCACCGAAACCTACGAAGGCAAACGGGTACAGAAGTTCGTCTTCAAGGGCATGGGTGAGGTGACGCGACAGGATCAGGGGGTGGTCTGGCCGGGATCCTGATGCGGGCGGACGCTGCCTAGCGCAGTAGCCGATCGATTTTTTCCAGCATGACCGGGTCGTGCAACCGCTGCCCGGCAATGCCCTCGAGATAGTCCGGTACCGTAGCATCAGAGCGACCGGCCTGGATGCGCCGCACCACGTCCATGCCCCGCGTCACCTGACCAAACACCGCAAATCCCTGGCCATCTGGATTGCGCTTACCAGCAAAGTCCAGTGACGGCTGATCGTTGATACAGATAAAAAATTCCGAGGTCGCCGATCCCGGCGCCAACCGCGCCATGGACAGCGCCCCGTCGACGTGCCTCAGGCCGGTCATGACGGTGGTCTCGTGGGCGATCGGCGCAAACAGTGGCGGCCTTGCTGTGTCGTAGGCGGCGACGCCACGGCCACCCTGAATCACTTCGATTTTCACCGGGCTGTTCGGTTGATTGTCCAGGCGAACGACCCGGTAGAACCCTGCATCGGCGTAGTGGCCGCCGTCCACGTAGCGCAAAAAATTCGCCACAGTCAGCGGCGCTCGAGCCGGATAAAGCTCGACCTCAATGATTCCGGCTTCGGTCGCGAACCGCACGTCCACCGTCTCGGCTGCCACAGCGGGCAGGCAGACGGCGGCAATGCTCAACACCATGAGCTGGCAGAGTAGTTTCTTGAACATCTGAGTACGGATTGTGTGCCGCGGCACACCACACTGCCAGTGCGAGCGTGCCTTCCGCTGTTAGATCGATCTACGGGCGGCGTTCAGTGGGGTTGCTTCGAATCTGTCTGCTGGCGCCAGGCTGTGGCGGCGGCGGCGAGTTCGCTGTGGTCCATCGCCTCGCAGGCGTTCAGCAGGTTATCGATGAACGCAGCAGTGCTGTATTGCTTACTTTCGCCCAGATAACCGAGTATTCCCCTGAGATTTTCCGCAACGACATACTCCGCCTTGCGCTTCTTTTCCGACCAGGTGAGTTTCAGCACCCACTCCTGCTTGCCCTTGGCGGCCGGTGCTTTCAGCGCCAGAGTTTGCGTCTCGTCCTCGGCAACCGTTTGCCATACCTTGGCGCGACGGACGCTCGCCTGCTCCCAAGCGGCCGAGCCCGTGAGTTCCTTCAGCCAGGCGGTCATGCGAGCGCCGTGGGTGGGTTTCTTGTCCGCCCGGGCAGGTGCGGCGGGTTTTTGCGGCTTCTTGAGCGCTACGACTTCTGCTTTCTTCTGCGACTTAGCGGGTGCGGGAGTTTGCTCCGGCTGCGCAACAAGGTCCTCTATCTCAGTCGCCAGATTACTGTGACCCCGGGCTTGCAGCGCGGCGAGCAGGTATGGCGCGCCACCCAGAGAGTCGGCAACACGCTTCTTGCATTGCTGGTTGTTGTCAATCGTGCCACCCATGCCGCTGCTCTGGCGCCAGACGATCCGACAGCGCCAGCCATCGGTATAAAAAGTTGCATCGGTCTTGGGCCACTTGAGATCGAATGTATCCATGTGCCAGTCTATTTTGAAGTAAGAACCCCCAGTTAACGCGCCCTGCAGCGTTGTTTCTGCGGCAGACGTCACAACCGCGGTTAGTCCGCCGGGACGTAGCTGAGTTCAGGGCGACTGCGCATCAAGCGTGATTCGACATGGGCTTCTGCGGCTTCCATCGCCAGCAGCGTCTTCTCCGCCTGGACCTCACCAAAAGCGGCAACC
>CBDUDJ010000443.1:0-2273 GCA_965365885.1 uncultured Gammaproteobacteria bacterium | reverse complement strand
ATCGCATACCCGCCGGAGCGTAACGTTCACCGGCGATGTTGCTGGCTGCGAACAGCGCAGCCAGCTTCTCCACGTCTTCTGCGGTGAGTTGCAGTTCAGCCGCCGCTGCATTTTCTTCTAAGTATTTGACCCGTTTGGTGCCGGGAATCGGTGCGATGTAGTCACCCTGTGCCAGGAGCCAGGCGAGTGAGAGTTGGCCGGGCGTGCAACCTCTTGTTTCGGCAATGACTGACAACTCACCGACCAGACCTGTGTTGGCAGCGAAGTTGTCGCCTTGAAAGCGCGGCATCGTTGAGCGCATGTCACCTTTCTCCGACATCGAATCTTCATCGATCAGTGCCCCGGTGAGCATGGCCCGCCCAAGCGGACTGAAGGGGACAAAGCCCACTCCGAGTTCCTGACAGGCGCTGAGCACATGGGCTTCCGGATCACGCGTCCAGAGCGAATATTCGGATTGCACGGCTGTGATGGGATGGACCGCGTGGGCCCTTCGAAGTGTTGCTGCGGAAACTTCTGATAAACCGAGATAGCGGACTTTTCCGGCAGTCACGAGTTCGGCCATCGCCCCCACCGTATCCTCGATCGGTACAGTGGGGTCCAGGCGATGCAGGTAATAAAGGTCGATGACGTCTGTTTGCAGCCGGCTCAGGCTTTCATCGCAGCGCTCTGCAACCTGGTCCGGTTGACCGTTGATCGTACGCTTGCCGTCGGCGTCGCGAAAAATGCCGAATTTCGTTGCGAGCACCATCTCCTCGCGCCGATCTTTAAGCACGCGGCCAATGAGTTCTTCGTTGTGGCCGACGCCATAGGCATTGGCGGTATCGAGAAAGGTGACGCCGATATCCAGGGCGCGGTTGAGCGTGCGTTCGGATTCGTCGAGATCGGCCGCACCGTATGCCTGTGACATGCCCATGCAGCCCAGGCCAATCGCGGAAACCTCGAGCGCGCCAAGTTTGACCTGCTTCATATCTTTCCCCCATTCACAGTCAGGTTGCAGCTTTCCTTCAGCATAGCGGGATGGTCTCAGATGTCGAACCCGCACTTGGCACACCCGGTAGGTTTGCCGTAACGTCCACAAATGAGCCAACATCGCGGACAAATCGGCAGTGACATGATCACGATACTCGATGGCGGGATGGGCGCGGAGCTGATCAAGCGGGAAGCCGCTTCGCGTTCAGGTCTCTGGTCGGCGCAGGCGCTGCTCGATGCACCGGAAATGGTTGCAGAAGTGCACCGGGACTACATTGCTGCCGGTGCCAGAATCATCATCACCAACTCCTACTCGACAATTCCGAGCTATCTTTCGAAGGTCGCAATGGAAGCCCGCTTCGAAGAACTTTCTGCGCTTGCCGCTCATATAGCGCGTGAGGTTGCTGATGAATCGGAACACGATGTTCTTGTCGCAGGCTCAATGCCGCCACTCGATGAAAGCTACCGGGCTGATCTCGTGCCACCAGATGAAAGTGCGATGCCCATCTACCGTGCTATCGCAAAAGCCATTGATGCTGACGTCGACCTCTTCATCTGCGAGACCATGTCCTGCATACGTGAATCTTGCAACGCGGTCACTGCAGCAACCGAGATCAGCGCAGGTAGCAAACCGGTTTTTGTCTCATGGTCGCTCGATGAAAAGCCGGGTGGTGGGTTGCGCAGTGGTGAATCCATCACCGATGCGTTCGCGGCACTCGATAAATTCGACGTTCAGGCGTTCTTGTTCAATTGCACCTCGCTGGCGGCGATCAGCGCAGGTTTGGCAGAACTGAGCCCACTGACGGACAAGCCGATCGGTGCCTATCCAAACCGGCTGCACGTTCCGGAAGGCTGGACACTGGACGATGATGTGAAAGCGTCGTACTACGAAATCAGCACCGAAGAGTATGTCGCTGCGACCAGGCATTGGATGGAACTTGGCGCAGAGATTATCGGTGGGTGTTGTGGTGTCGGGCCAGAGTACATTGCAGCGCTGAATGAATCGCTGAGTTCCTAGTTCTGCTCGCGTCAGCTTTGCTGCATGTCTGGTGTATGGGAATGACTCGGAATCATCAGTAGAATAGTCTTGGCGAGGTGCTATGGAAAAGCCGTTTCAAGCCTACACAGGTGCCGATTCTTACGTTTTCGTCTGTTATGCGCACGAAGATAGTCAAATCGTTTATCCCGAGCTTCTCTGGTTGCGCGAGCAGGGCGTAAACCTCTGGTACGACGAAGGCATATCCGCCGGCAAAAACTGGCGGGCCGTCATCGGCGATTCGTTACTTGAGGCCAGCTACGTCCTT
>CBDUDJ010000442.1:0-2273 GCA_965365885.1 uncultured Gammaproteobacteria bacterium | reverse complement strand
CGCCGCGTTTGCGCCGTACTACGCGACACCCGTTTACAATAAATTCCTGGCCTGGGCAGGTTATGGTGCCGCCGCGGACACGATCACCGAAGGATGGGCAACAAAGGATCGGGAAAAAACGACGGCTGCGTTGACGGATGATCTCATCGACGAGATCGCCATTATTGGTACGGAAGAAGAGATTCAGGACAGGATTCGCGCTGATGCTGAGGGCGGAGTACATACTCACATCATCGCGCCGGTCGCTGCTTCGGCGGAGGATGTTGATCGAACATTTGCAGCGTTCGCCGCGAGCAACTTCAGTTTCTCCTGAGACTGGAAGATTGCAGATTACTCGACAGGAATTCGGAGGCACGCGGATGTATGAGGAGCCGAACAGGATGGAGGTTGTGCGGTGAAGACAATCTACCTCATCCGTCACGGCCAGACAGATTGGAACGTGGAAAGGCGCATGCAGGGCCGACTCGATTCTGCGTTGACAAAAGCTGGTATCGCCCAGGCGCACGCACACGGGAAATGGTTGAAAGATCGAGCGAACGTTGAAGTGCTCTGGGTATCTCCCTCCGGCAGAACGCGGGAGACGGCGCACATCCTGAACTCATACGTGCGCGCGTCGATTGATTTTGAGGTTGCCCTGCTCGAGCGCGATGTCGGCGAATGGTCCGGGCTCACCATGGATGAAATTGAGGTGAACTTTCCGCAGGCATGGCAGGCGAGGCTTGCGGATCCCTATCAATTCAGACCGCCGGGTGGCGAAAATATCGAGGACATGGCCGCCCGCTGCAAGGACTTTGTCGATGGGTTACTAGCCGGTGATTCCAATGAAATCCTACTCCTCACTCACCAGGTCATGTCGCGGGTGATCATCGCGTATCTCCTGGAATTGAAACCCGAAGAGATGCTGCAGATCGTGCATCCAAACGATCTGATGTACCGCATAGAAATGGCTGCGGAAAACACCGACGTCACTCATTTCATAGACGGCCGCGGCCCACATGCTGGATTGCGTCGTCAGAGCGACAGTGGAACAATCACCTTGCTGGACACCAAATAATTACAACTCGAAATAACCAGACAATAAGACCAACTGTAAGAACCAACTGTAAAAAGAAACTGAAAAGAACCGGGGGACAATCATGAAAGTTGATGGTGGTGTGGGCTGGGAGCTCGACACGGTAGGTGCGCAGGCGCAGGAACTCGAAGAGATGGGATACTCCGGCATCATGACCGCGGAAACTTCTCACGATCCGTTCTTTCCCTTGTTAGTTGCGGCACAGAACACCGAGCGCGTTGATTTGATGACGTCCATCGCCGTGGCGTTCGGACGTTCACCGATGACACTCGCCAATGTTGGTCACGACCTCAATGCAGCGTCGAAAGGACGATTTGTGCTGGGCCTGGGCTCACAGATCAAACCTCATATCAGCAAACGCTTCAGCATGCCCTGGTCATCACCGGCTGCGCGGATGCGTGAATTCATTCTCGCAATGCGGGCGATCTGGGCGAACTGGCACCAGGGTGAACCATTGGAGTTCACTGGAAAGTTCTACACACACACGCTCATGACGCCATTTTTCACGCCAACGAACAACGAACACGGTGCCC
This sequence comes from uncultured Gammaproteobacteria bacterium, assembly GCA_965365885.1. Taxonomy (GTDB): domain Bacteria; phylum Pseudomonadota; class Gammaproteobacteria; order Pseudomonadales; family Azotimanducaceae; genus SZUA-309. Next base: position 668 of record CBDUDJ010000442.1, on the reverse strand, counting down.
CGCGGGTATATCTCGCAGCTGTGGGGCCGCTGATGACGGAGGTGGCCGGTGAGGTTGCCGACGGCATCATCATTCATGCGTTCACCACCGAGAAATATCTGCGGGAAACCACGTTGCCTGCGCTGGATCGCGGCTTCGCCAAGGCTGGCAAGAAGCGTGAGGACTTCGAGATCAGTTATCCGGTGTTCGTGGCTACCGGCACAAATGAAGAGGAACTCGAACAAGCAAAGCTGGCTACGCGACAACAGATCGCCTTCTACGGCTCCACGCCTGCCTACAAGCCGGTTCTCGAAAGCATCGGTGTTGGGGAGATACACAGTGATCTCAATGCGATGTCCAAGCAGGGCCGATGGGAAGAAATGGGTCAGCTGATCGATACCGATGTGCTGGAAGCGTTTGCGGTGATTGGCGAACCGCAGACTATCCCCGAGCAGATTCTCAACCGCTACGGTGACATTGTGGATCGCACCGCTGCGGCCTATGCGCACATCTCCAAAGCTGACCGGACAGGCATCATTGAGAAGCTGACCGCGGCCTAGCACACGGCAAACGAGGAGAATTCCAGATGGAGGTGAAATCGTGAAGGTAGACGCCGGACTGGGGCATCAGCTCGAGAAGGTGCCATCCCGGGTGCGCGCGATCGAACAGGCGGGCTACCGGCCGGGCGA
>CBDUDJ010000441.1:0-2320 GCA_965365885.1 uncultured Gammaproteobacteria bacterium | reverse complement strand
GCGTTGACCGCCATTTTGGAAGCGGCTACCGCCTGCGGTGCACCGGCAGCAAGCTTGTTGGCTATTTCCAGTGCTCTTGGCAGCAACTCTGCCTGTTCTTCAACATAAAAGTTCACGAGGCCAATTTCTTCGGCTTCCTTACCGGTGAGTCGATCTCCGGTCATCAGAAAGTACTTGGCTTTGTTTACGCCGATCAGAAACGGCCAGATGAGTTGGCCGCCATCCCCCGCACCGATACCCATATTCACGTGCGTGTCCGCAAATACCGCGGTCGGGCCTGCCACAACCACGTCACACAGCAGCGCCACGTTGGCGCCCAATCCCATCGCATAGCCATTTACTGCAGCGATCAACGGCTTCTCACACTCGAGCAGATGATCGACGATCTGGCGCGCCTCCACCATCATTGACGGTCCTTCAGGATTCGAACCGATTCGACTGTCGGGGCTGAAATCACCACCGGCGGAGAAAGCCCGCCCGGCACCTGTGAGCACCAGCACGCGCAGATCCCGATCATTGGCAAAATCCCGACTGAAGGTTGCAAGTTCCGCGTGCATCCGCCCGTTGATTGCGTTCAGCCGCTCAGGGCGATTCAGGGTTACCACCGCAACGCCGTTTTCGCGCCGCTCGATCTGCATGGTTTCGTAGTTTTCCTGCTTCAGCATGTTCATCTCCCCAGCCAGGCGCGATTGTTACGCAGACGAATAGCCTGTTCCAGATGCAGAAAATGCGCAAGCGAGGCCTCTGCAACAGAAACTCAGGCACTTGAGTACAACGTCGTCACGCGCTAGCGTGGTGAGTCTGGATCTCGCGGGGGAAGAACTATGAGCACGGCTATGGACACGATAAGCGGCGCAACACTGATGGCGCGCAGCCTGAAGCAGCAGGGTGTGGAATACATGTTCGGTATCGTCGGTTTTCCCGTATTTGCCATAGCGGCAGCTGCACAGAAGGAAGGCATCACCTATATAGGCATGCGCAATGAGCAGTCGGCAAGCTACGCGACTCAGGCGGCCGGTTATCTGACCGGACATCCACAGGCGTGCCTGGTCGTTCCCGGACCCGGCGTCATTCATGCATTTGCCGGCCTTGCCAACGCAAAAGAGAACTGCTGGCCGATGCTGCTGATCGGTGGCGCCTCACCGACCTATCAGGTGGGTATGGGGGCATTTCAGGAAGAGCGGCAGGTAGAGCTTGCGAGCCCCTACTGCAAGCACGCGCAAGGTATCGAGCGCGTTGATCGAATTCCGTACTACGTGGAGCAGGCTGTGCGAATTTCCTGGTCTGGTCGACCCGGGCCTGTCTATCTCGATATGCCCGATGACATCATTAGCGGCGAAGTAGATGAGGCTGCCGTTTATCAAGCACCCACGATAGGCGAGCCGCCACGCCCACAAGCGAGTGCCCATGATATCGAAGCGGCACTCACCGCACTCGAATCGGCCGAACGGCCACTGGTGATCGTTGGCAAGGGTATGTCCTGGTCGCGCGCCGAAGATGAGGTGCGGGAATTTATCGAGCGCACACAGTTACCATTTCTCGCCTCACCCATGGGCAAAGGCACGTTGCCCGATGATGACCCGTTGTCCGTGGGTGCAGCCCGGAGCACCGCCCTGAAGGATGCCGATCTGGTTTTTCTGATGGGCGCACGGCTCAATTGGATCATGCACTTCGGCTTGCCGCCGCGTTTCGATAAAAACGTCCGCGTGGTGCAACTGGACATCTCAGCAGAACAGATCGGTACGAATGTACCAGCCGAGGTTGCCCTGGTGGGCGACGGTAAGGCGGTCGTTGAACAGCTCAACAGAGCCCTCGATGCACGCCAGTGGTTCTATCCGGCAGAAACAAGCTGGCGGACCACGTTACAGCAGAAAGCCGAGGCGAACGCTGAAGCGGTGCAACCCATGATAGACGACGAGTCATCGCCCATGAATTACTACCGCGCCTACCGGGACATCGAGGAATGGCTGCCCGAAGACGCCATCATCATCGGCGAAGGCGCAAACACAATGGATATCGGCCGCACGCAAATGCTCAATCGCCTGCCACGCAAACGGCTGGATGCCGGCAGCTACGGCACCATGGGAATCGGGCTCGGATTTGCAGTAGCCGCGGCGGTGACCAATCCGGGCACACCCGTGGTCTCGGTACAGGGAGACAGCGCCTTCGGGTTCTCCGGCATGGAGATTGAAACCATGATTCGCTACAAGCTGCCCGTGAAGCTCATCGTGATCAACAACGGCGGTATTGGTGGCGGGATCGGCGAGATCGAGGATGGCAGACCGGTACCGCCGAGTATCCTCACTTACGGTGCCCACTA
>CBDUDJ010000440.1:0-2330 GCA_965365885.1 uncultured Gammaproteobacteria bacterium | reverse complement strand
TCATACGGCAAGGGCTGGACCCCAACGACCCTGCCTTCGGGCGAGGAGTTTGCAAGCCTTGTCACGATAGCAAAACGGCACGCTCAAGTCCTGGCAGCTGGAACTTGTGAGTGCGAGCGCGACGTCAATTCGGTGAGGCTCGCCGGTGAATTTCTCGCCGACGACGGCTGTATCGTGCTCGTGAGTGGCTCACCAGCACGCAAATGCCGGCCTGGTATGTCGGCGATCTCCACCGTCGGCAATGCCGTGGAAGGGTTTACGCGCGCCATTGCGGGCGAAATCGCACCACAGCGAATCAATGTGGTGTCACCCGGCGTCATCGACACGCCGATGTTTCCAATGGAAGGTGAAGCCCGCGAAGGGTTCCTGGCGCAAGCCTCTGCCAACACGTTGCTGAAGCGCGCCGGAACCGCTGACGAGGTGGCGAGCGGGATCCTGTTTGCCATTGAAAACGATTTCGTCACGGGTACAACGATCGACGTAGATGGGGGTGCGCTGCTGCCCTGACATGCCGGCCCCGATAAACAAATGACTGAAGATTGAGCGAGGAATTCAAGCCCCATCCGTTGCTGCGCTCCGCACATGTGCAGACGCTGCTCGGCAGCCGCGGCAGAGGCATCTGGGTCAACCGCCGGGCACACAGCGTTGTCTCGGCAGCGCAACGCGTAGTACTCACCTGCACGGATGGCGTCCGCCTGGAGTCCTGGGTATCGAGCAACATCAGTGGTGCGCCAACCGTCATCCTGATCCACGGCTGGCTCGGTCACGCAGATTCGAGTTATGTCCTGTCCGCGGCGGCACATCTGTGGGAGTGCGGCTTCAGTGTCATCCGTCTGAATCTGCGTGATCACGGCGCCACGACTCACCTCAACGAAGAGCTTTTCCATTCTGCGCGAATCCGCGAAGTCGTCGCTGCAGTCCAACAACTCGAAGAAAACCATGCCACCGGACCCTGCGGGCTGGCCGGCTTCTCGCTCGGCGGCAACTTCGCTCTGCGGGTTGCCCGTGCACGCGCGGCAGCCGACGATGTTCGCCCGATAGAGACCATCGCCATCTGCCCCGCCATCAATCCTGCCTCGACGATGGCACGGATCGACTCTGGCTGGGTTGGTTACCAGCTCTTCTTCGTGCGCAAATGGCATCGAGCGCTGCGGGCAAAGAAACTCGCGTTCCCGGCACTCTTCGAGTTCGAACAGGCCCTGCAGCTCAGATCGGTCGCAGCACTCACGGACCTGTTCGTTGCGCTGCACACGGATTTTCAATCAACGCAGGACTATTTTGCAGCCTACGCCCTGACGGGCGATATCCTTGCCGATACCCGGGCAACCATCCTTTACGCCGGGGACGACCCGGTGATCCCCAGTGAGGATTTTGGCCACCTGCCGCCATCGATCACCCTCAAGGCACTCAGTCAGGGCGGGCATTGTGCCTTCATCGAAAATCTGCGCCAGGCGAGCTGGGCCGACCGCTACCTGAGCACTCATTTCCACCGTGCGCTCGTGCTGCGTTAAGCAGATCGTGTCGGATCAACCGGCTGTTGCAGAGGTTATGCAGGAGACAGTCTGCCCGGATTACCGGGTCTGATTTAAGGCGTTCGCCGCACGGTTCAATCGCCTATCCAACGAACAGCCAATGGGGCTGAAGCACGTATAACACATGCTTGCACGTTGCTGGCATTCGGCTCATATTGTCGTGACCGTCCTGACACAGGTCGCAGCTCAAAGGGTTGCTTATGAACAGGGGTACGGAGGATTTTGTCAAACTGCTGGAATCAGCCGAAAAGGCCGGTATTAATTCCGTTCGCAAGCTGCGCTACTTCATCGATTTTGCCAACAATGAAGGCAAATCGATGGCAGAACTGGCAGGTAAAGCCAAGACCCAGGAGTACAACGAGATTCAACAGGCAATTATCGAGTTGAGTGTCGGTCGTTACAACGCACTCATGTCGCCTAACCTCGTCCAGCTGGGCACTCAGAAGTCAAAAAAACCGGGCGCTGGACGTCGCAAACCTATCAAGCTGACAACCAAAGGCCGGCGCTTTTATCAGAGACTGGACAACTACTGCGGCAAGCGTCGAGCCTGACGAGACCACGGTTCAGCAAACGCGATTCACAAATAGCGTTCGCCTCGAGATTGTTGTTCGCTTGCGGGACAGCGATGCGATCAAGTTTCGCTCTGCGCAGGTATAGGTTGTTCGACACTCTGCGTCAGGTGCATTCGCTTGCGTAGAAACGGCGCTACGACAAACACCAGGGCACCGGTCACCACCGCGATTTGCGCAACCAGAGTGAACGCATCGCTGTAGACGGCCAGTGCATCCTGACTCGCTG
>CBDUDJ010000439.1:0-2331 GCA_965365885.1 uncultured Gammaproteobacteria bacterium | reverse complement strand
TGTCGGCCTGTTTTCGCACCTCGTCCGACGCGCCCGCTACGCCTTGTGCCACCGCAACGACCTGCCCCAGGACCTTGGACGTTTCTTCAGTCAAAAGGTTGATCGCATCTGATACGGAACCGGTCACATCTTCGGCCACTGGAACCCTGACCGTCAGATTTCTCTCTGCAAGTTTGGCCACTGCTTCGAGCAAGCGAAGCACCGACGTATTCAATCCCTTATTGTCGGCGTCTGTCTTTTCCTTAGCCTCGACCTGCGAGTCCAGGAGCGCGTCGAACTGTCGAGCGAACGATCCGATCTCGTCATAAGTGGGAATTTGCGCGCGAAGCGATTTTTCGCCGGCAGCCACCCGCATGGCTACGTCGGACAGGTGAGAAAGCGGGGCGGCGATGCCATGGGCAATCATCACTGCTATGGAAATTGCCAGTGCTAGACCAATTCCCAGCAGAACAAGCACTTTGATAACGTAGCCCTGAACTTCCAGGTAGTTTTGCTCAAGTCGCTCGCCAATCGCCGCGTGGACTCGTTCGCTATATGATTCGAGCCGGGAACCCACCTTCAGACCATCCTTGAACGATCTTTCTGCGCTTTGCCCCACCTCCTCAGGCTGCAAGAACGTATCGTCAATTTTTTGGAAGTAGGCGGACGCGTTTCGCTCAGTCCAGTAACGCTCATCGGCGACGGCTCCCAGGCTCGGATCGAATTCGACAGCTTTGGTGAGGTTGTAACGAACACGGCCGAGTTGTGACTTGACCAGTTCCTGGCGCGCCACCAGACGCTGTTTTGCCTCGCCGGAAATTTCGCCACCCAGAATGGCGATACTGACTGCCTCGGCACGCAGGTCGGCAAGAGCTTGTGCCACGGTCGGCAGTTCCACAGTCGAGGCGACTACCATGAAGTAGTGTCCCGGATTCTCGTCGAACAATAGTTTTGACACGCCGGCGACGTGCAATCGCAAAGCATTCAGTTCATCTATCAGTGCATCGTGACGTTCGTTGATATCTGTGACAGATAACAATGGTGCTGCCTCGCTGAGAGCGACCCAGGTCTGTTTGATCTTGTCCCAGCGAGCGGCCACGCCCAGCTTGTCGCCGGAGCTGGCATTGCCTTCATCAATCTGCAGAATCACCTGCCCAACCTCTGCAGCAGCCTTGCTCAACGCGGGCAGCATGTGCTCGTCGCCCGATGCGGCCATCACCGCTTGGTCGCGGTGTTCGGCAATCACCCGCGTCAGGTGCGCCATTGGTGCAATGAGTTCCAGGCCCTGGATCTCGTCTTGCAGAACCGCAACTTTTTCCAGCTCGATGTTGATCACGAACGTCGCCAGAAACGCAATCGGTATCAGGAGCACGGTCACCAGAATGGCCATCCTGTGCCAGACGCTCAATCTGGCAAACCAACTCAATACCCTATTCATCAACCTCTCCTTGGCGAAAACTCCAAATAACCGGGTGCGAAAAAGCGGTTAGAGCCGGGCTGCCGTACAAGTGGTCATCAGACCTCGGAGCCGCAAGCCCATGCGCAGCAGATGGAACGTCATGCACAGCACACAAGGTCATGCGCAATGAACATAAAAGTCTGTGCAGTGGACACAATGTCCACACTCGACGTGACGGACGCCTTCGCCATGCGATGCGTCACTGTCCGCTTGCATTGCCGGGCTTTGCGAGGCGCGCCGAGAATGCTTCGAACAAACGCACATGGTCCAACTCGAACCACACCGAACCGTTCTCGACCAATGCGTTGCTTACGCATTCATTTAGCGGTGCAGGTACCGGCGGCATTTGGTCGAGCGGCTTGAGACCACGCAAAGGCTGCGGATATCCGTGAATCTTCAACGCGGCAGCGCGCTCACCCCGACCAAGCACCAGAAACAGCAATCGACCGTCGGCAACAGTAGATTGCGCCGCATCCCGGTCAGAAACGATCATCGACTCAAGATCAAATACTGGCAGTAGTGCCCCACGCAGATTGATCAGACCGGCAAACCAGTCCGGTGTATTGGGAACGCGCGAAACTGGCACAGGGAGAACAAATTCGCTTGGTACGCGCGCACCGATCAACAGCCCGATGCCTCCGATGCGAATGGCGTAGCGAATAGCAGCCTGCTCAGGCTCGCTTACGCCATCCAGCGCGACCCGCTTTTCCGGTGCGAATCGGGTCAGTGCCTCGACCGGGCGCCGCCAGTCTGAAATCACTTCGCTTTGCGCGGGATTCATACTGGCTTCGGTTGTAGTAGCAAGCATTTTCCCATTCATACCCGAGCGCACACCAGGCAGTTTCTTCTACCAAGGATCACGCTGCCCTCTTGAGTTGCTCGATGATCTGCGC
>CBDUDJ010000438.1:0-2389 GCA_965365885.1 uncultured Gammaproteobacteria bacterium | reverse complement strand
GTGCGAGCGTCTGCGTTCGGTGAAGGCGGCAATCTCGGCATCACCCAGATTGCGCGGATTGTTTTCGGCTTGAACGGCGGCGCAGTCAATACCGACTTCATCGACAATTCCGCTGGTGTTGATTGCTCGGATCACGAGGTGAACATCAAAATCGCGCTCAACGAGATTGTTTTACGTGACGACCTCACCCTCAAGCAGCGCAATATTCTGCTCGAGGAGATGACCGACGAAGTTGCAGCTCTGGTGCTTGCCAATAACCATCGCCAGGTGCAGGCGTTGAGTCTGGCCGAGCGGCACGCCGCGCACCGGCAAGCGGAGTACCAGAGATTTATCAGTCGCATGGAGGTGGCGGTCAAACTGGATAGAGCGTTGGAAAGCCTGCCAACAGATGAAGAACTCAGTGAGCGATTCGGTACAGGCCAGGGTTTGTCGCGGCCTGAGCTTGCGGTGTTGCTGGCATACTCGAAAATATTCGTGAAATCACAGCTGGTGGAGTCAAGCATAGGCGATGACCCGCTCATCGCCCGGGAAATTCTGTCTGCCTTTCCCGCGCGGCTGGTGGAGCTGTATGGCGCCGATCTGATGCAGCACAGATTGCGCAATGAAATCGTCTCTACCCAACTTGCGAATAATATCGTTGATCATATGGGTATCACATTTGTGGTCCATCTGATGGAGTTTGTTGGCGGGACCGTGGAGGATATCGCTCGTGCCTACATGGCTGCCTCTGAGAGTTTCTCAGTGCGTGCCTGGTATCAGGAAGTCGCGGCGGCAGATGGCGTTGAAGAGGAGCTCAAGCTCGAGATCCTGTTGGAATTGATCCGCCTCGGGCGCCGCGCGACCCGCTGGATACTGCGGCATCGGCGTGAGCTTGCGAGCGTGGAGGAATTTGTTGAGAATTATCAGCCTCGCGTTGCTGAGCTGATTGAATCCCGTGAACTGCTGGTGAGCGAACAGAAATCTGCCGAATCGGCGCGAAGCGTGGCAGCGCTTGTCGGCTCAGGGATCAGCGAGTCGCTTGCAAAACGGTCAGTGGCCGCAGCCGAGCTTGTGCTGGCGCTGCCGATCATCGATGCAGCGGACAAGTCCGCTACACAGCCCGCCCGAGTCGCCAGAGTATTCTCTGCAGTGGCGGGTACGCTGGGACTGGACTGGGTCACAGAGCAACTTGGCCAGTTACCGTCCAGCAGTCACTGGCAATCCATGGAACGCGATTCTCTGCTCGATGACATCACGACCTATCAGGGGGTGCTTGCGGCACAATGTCTCGCGGAATCAGACGGTGATGTGCAAGCCTGGCTTTCGTCTCACGGCAGATTCGCCGCTGACTGGAATCGGGTGCTTGAAGATGCCCAGCATGCTTCGGTGCAGGATTTTTCTATGTTTTCAATGACCTGCCGGAAACTGGGAGATCTTTGCCGGTCGATTTGAAAGAAGTGGCAGTTTCAGCAACGCCCTTTCTTGGCTTGTCCCGGAGGACAATGTCGGCCTTTGGGATGGCCTGCAGCCTGAATGCTCAACTCCACTACGGGAATTGACTCTGGCACCGGCTGATCCGCTGGTTCGCTGGTCGCGATGGCGGTACCTACAGCGGCGCCCACCGCACTGCCGATAATTGCGCCGTTGCGATCACCAAGTTCGGCGCCCACGACAGCCCCTACGGCACCGCCGACTGCGCCACCGATGGCGGCATCTTTTATAGCAACTTTGTCGTCATCCGACCACGCAGGTGCGCTGGAGATGAACGCTACGGTAAAAAGAATGGAAATGAGTTTCATACTGGCAACTCGCTTTAGTGAATCCCAATCAGTCTACGAGTTGTGATTGAAAGAAAATGTGACAGAGCGTGCAGAATGCTCAGGTACGGGACTTACCAGTTGTACCGTGCGGGATCCTGCTTAGACGGCTGTGGTATTCACTCTTGGTGACGTGAGCGGATTTCTGCCAGGCCATTATCCAGTGTGCTGCGATCCAGCCAGCGGCCGCGAACCATGACACCCTGGATCTTCGTTGTGTTGGCGATATCAATCAGGGGGCTTCCGGTCAGCCATATGAAATCTGCGCTGAGGCCGGTTTTGAGCTTGCCGAACTGCGCCGGCTTGTCAAAGTATCTGGCCGGATTCGTCGTGCCTGTCTCGAGCGCCTCAAAAGGGCTGAGCCCGGCCGCAACCATCGATGCCAGTTCGCGATGCAGGGAGAATCCCGGCACGTTGAAAATCTGTGGGGCATCGGAGCCGAGGAGGATCCCGACACCGCTTGCGTGTAATTCGGCTATGAGACGTCCACGCAGAGCGAGGTAGGCACTCGCGACGTCTGCATCTGGGGGATCGCCGGTAACGCGCAGTGCGCGCTTGTACCTGGCGAGCACGCTGCGCGGCAGATAGTCGTT
>CBDUDJ010000437.1:0-2399 GCA_965365885.1 uncultured Gammaproteobacteria bacterium | reverse complement strand
AACCCACAACGGCGGATGCGGTTTCTGCAGTGGCTTCGGCACGACGGCGCGCTTGGGAAACTTGAAGAATTCGCCATCGTATTCCCAGCCGTGTTCCCAGAACATCGGCATCATGCATCTGACAGCGTCTTCCCAGACCTCGCGCTTGTCGCGGAATCGAAGATTGAACGGGTGTAGTTCGGTCACAGATGCGCCTTCGCCCAGGCCAAGCTCCACGCGTCCATCCGATACCAGGTCAAGTGTTGCGACTCTCTCTGCAACCCGCGCCGGGTGGTTGGTGGTGAGCTGAATGATGCCGTGGCCGAGGCGGATGTTTTTTGTGCGCTGGCTCGCGGCAGCTAAGAAAACTTCCGGTGCAGAAGAGTGGGAATACTCTTCGAGAAAATGGTGCTCGACTTCCCAGGCGTAGTCGAAGCCCAGCTCATCGGCGAGTTCGATCTGGGCGAGTGAATTCTTGATCAGCTGGTGTTCGCTGGACTCTTCCCAGTCCCGTGGCAACTGGTGTTCATAGAAGATTCCGAATTTCATGCTGTCCCCTCCCGGTGCGCCCAAATGACAGCAGAATGCGTAGAGCTTCTGCTGCCGGTGTTCTTCATCACGCTGCTAGTGTGTCACAGACCCGGGAAGCGTGACCAGTGCCTTGCAGATGCTCAGGCTGCGTCTCGACCAAGGGTGATGTGCAGCCACGCGCGCTCATGGACGTAATAGATTGCGATTTTTGCGAACACCTCGATAAATCCGATCTGAATTGCGGTGTCCACATCGCCGGTGATTGCCCAGGCGATCACGATGGTTGTCAGAGTAGCCACCACACGCCAGGTCAGGCCTTTTAGCAGGCTTCGGCTGCGGGATTCCAGCAGCTGGTTGCTCATCGATTGATCCTTGGGATGTAGAGTTGCGACGCAGGCGCACGTTAGCAAATGCCTCGGGCGCTCGTCCATGCGTCTGTGTTGCGGACTGGCTTGACTCCGCTCATTAGCAACGGGATAGTCCTACGACTTTCTGGGGAGACAGCTGAATGCAATATCCGATTATTTCGGCCGATTCGCATATTACGGAACATCCGGATACCTATCGTGCATACATCGACAGCGCCTGGCGGGACAAAGCGCCAACCATGATAGACGGCGGCGAGCGCGGCGATGTTTATGTGATAGATGGTATGGAGCGGACCATCGCCATGGGCCTGGTGGCGGCGGCGGGTAAACCGCCAGAGGAAATCACCATGGAAGGGGTCAGATTTGATGAGTTGCATCGCGGCGGCTGGGACCCGCAGGCAAGACTTCTAGATCAGGCACGTGACGGGGTGGCGGCGGAGATTATCTATCCGACGGTTGGCATGGTGCTGTGTAACCACAAAGATTTCGACTACAAGAAAGCCTGCTTCGACGCCTACAACCGCTGGATTACCGAGTACTGTTCACATGCTCCCAGCCGACTGCTCGGTTGCGGTCAGACGGCGATGCGCAGTCCTGAGGAGGGTGCTGCGGACCTCAAGGCTATTGCGGCGCTGGGATTGCGTGGCGTGATGATGCCCGGTGATCCGGCGCAGGAAGATTACGATTCCGAGATTTACAATCTGGTGTGGGAGACAGCAATCGAGCTCGGTATGCCGTTGTCGTTCCATATTCTCACGTCGCGGTCACAGGGACCGGTAAGAGGCCCGAAAATCAACAGCTTCCTCTCCATCATCCGCGGCAATCAGGACATTATGGGGACCCTCATTTTCGGCGGCGTGTTCGAACGTTACCCGGAACTCAAGGTCGTTTGCGTGGAGGCCGATGCGGGTTGGGTTCCACACTACATGTATCGCATGGACCATGCGTTCAAGCGGCACCATAACTGGCTTGCAAAGGGGGTGAATTTATCCCGGCTGCCGTCTGAGTACTTCAGTGAAAACATCTACACGACTTTTCAGGACGACTGGGTTGCCTTCAAGATGGTAAACGATATGAACTGGCGGCGATTGATGTGGGCAAATGATTTTCCGCATAGCGACTCCACATGGCCCTGGTCACAGGAAATGCTTGCGAAGCAGACACAAAATCTGACAAGCGAGCAAACACAGGCGATACTCTGCGGCAATGTAGCGCAACTTTATAACATTGATCTTGCAACTCTGGAGGTGGCTGCGTGAGCTTCACAGGAGCGGACATCGTAGCAGCAGGCCTGGCCGCCTGGGGCATCAAACATGTATTTGGCATTGTGAGCATTCACAATATGCCTATCTTCGACGCCATCAACCGACTGGCTGAGACCCAAATAATCGATGTGCGCCATGAACAGGCGGGGACTCACGCTGCCGATGGTTACGCCCGCGCTACTGGCGGTATGGGTGTCATGATTGCCAGCACCTCGTCGGGTGTTTCGGTTATGGAATCGTAATGTTCCTTGGAAAC
>CBDUDJ010000436.1:0-2403 GCA_965365885.1 uncultured Gammaproteobacteria bacterium | reverse complement strand
GGGCAAGACAACCGCCATCAAAGCCATTCTCGGCATGGCGCACATCGATGACGGCCAGCTCGACGTCCTTGGTCTGAATCCATCGAGACAGCGCAAAGAACTCATGTCCCGCACCGCCTACATTGCGGATACCGGCATCCTGCCCCGCTGGATGACTGTGTCGCATTTGATCGACTTCGTCGAAGGCGTGCACTCATCGTTCAATCGAGCACGCGCCGAAGACGCCCTGGCAAAGACCGACATTCGATCCGACAAGAAAGTGCAGGCACTCTCCAAAGGCATGCATGTCCAGTTGCATCTGGCTCTCATTCTGGCGATCGAGGTCGAGCTTCTCGTACTCGATGAGCCAACGCTCGGTCTCGACATTCTGTATCGCGAGCAGTTCTACGACACGTTGCTGAACGACTACTACGAGGAAAGTCGCAGCATTCTGGTGACTACACACGAAGTTCGAGAGATCGAACACATCCTCACAGACGTCATTTTTATTAATCGAGGTCGTCAATGCCTCTCCCTGGAGATGGACAAGGTGGGCATCGAGTTCGCCAAACTCAACGTCGCCCCGGATAAGGAAAGCGAAGCCCGCGCCCGGCAGCCGTTAGGTGAAAGGAATTCACTGCAGGGACGAGAGTTCATCTATCGCGGCGCCGATCAGGCCAGTCTCGCGGAACTCGGCGAAGTTTCCACGCCAAACCTCCCGGAACTCTTCGTCGCCGTGGTAGGAGATCGTTAGATGAACGCCTTTATCGCACTGCTCACACGCGAAGGACTTGAACACCGGATATTCGCCTGGGCACCACTGGCAATGCTGGCGCTGCTAATAGTTGCGACGCTCATCGGTCTTGCTTTGTTCGGCACCGCCGACATCCACTTCTCATCGGAATTCAATACCCAACAAGGCAACGAACGGATTCATGAAGAAGTCGAAAGCGATGGTTCAATTGCCCAGTTCGCCGAATTCAACGGCTGGACGGATCGCGAGCTTGCAAAACGGATGGACCTGTTCAGGGTCGGTGTCGCCTTGCCGTTCCAGTACGTCTATTTCTTCATCGTCGTTATCGTTTTGCTCGGTGGCATCCACGACGAACGCAAGGACCGCAGCATACTGTTCTGGAAATCGATGCCAATCAGCGACCTGGATTCCATCGCAAGCAAAATCCTCCTGGCCGTCTGGATCGCGCCGCTCGCCACCGTCGCTGCGACGATCCTGGCACAGACTTTCCTGCTGATCGTCATCTCCGGTGTCACTCTCGCTGAAGATCTGGGAGACGTCGGTCGCCTGTGGTGGCAATCGGGTCTCCTGAGCGGTGCAGCGCAGCAACTGATTGGTTATATTATCCAGGGTTTCTGGGCTCTGCCGCTCTACGGCTGGCTGCTGCTTGTGTCCGCTACAGCGAGCAAGAGTCCGGTCGTGTGGGCATCGCTCGTACCTTTCGTGCCGGCGCTGCTCGAAAAGCTGCTGTTTGGCACATCATTCATTACTACAGGTATCTTTAGTCACCTGAAGTTCGCAGCCCTGCCCTCTCTTAGCAAGGCAGAAGACGGAAAGATCGGAGATCTGACCACGCTCGGCGATCAGATCGGGTTGCTGGCGACCACAGATCTGTGGGTGGGAGTGATCATTGGCGGCCTGTTTCTTTATGCCACGATCTATTACCGCGGCCGACTCAACGAAATCTGAATCCACACTGCCCCTCTTCAACGATTCGCGCTAAGCTCGATAGCCATCCGCCGTACTCGGTGATGCAGGTGCTCAACGCGCTACGGTCCCCAAACTTGCTTATCGGTACGGTGTTGCTCGGCGCTGCACTGTTCGGACCGACACCAACAAGCGCTGCACCGGCTCGATCACAAGCGCCGCTTGCGAGTCTGCCTGAGCAACCCTCGAACACCCCCTGGCCCACCAGTGATTGGCCCGTTGCCGGGCTGCACGATGATGTCGATCGCACACTGATCGCCAAGGTGCTGCGAGGGCTGTTTGATGCAACGGGTCCTGCCGGACTGCCGGACACCAGAGCGCTGCTTGTCATCCACCAGGGCAGCATCGTCATGGAACTCTACGCCGACGGTTTTGGACCACATTCGAGATTTTTCTCCTGGTCTATGGCGAAAAATGTAACAAACGCATTCACGGGGATTCTCATTCGAGACGATCGCCTCGAACTCGATGCACGAGCGCCGGTCGCATCCTGGCACGATCCGCTGGACCCAAGATCCGCGATTACCCTCAGACATCTGCTGCAGATGACCACGGGCCTGGACAACGCAGATGGATCCGGTGGCGGTCTCGGCTTCGAGTCACGCATGATGTTCGCACCGGACCTGAGGGACAACATGGCAGCAAGTGCCGCGGCGGTTGATTTGATTCATGATCCCGGCACCCACTGGGCTTACTCGACTGCA
>CBDUDJ010000435.1:0-2434 GCA_965365885.1 uncultured Gammaproteobacteria bacterium | reverse complement strand
CTGAGCCAGGCGTGCAGATCATCTGCCACCAGTTCGAGCACCCAGTCGCGGGCAAGACCGCGATAGACGACGCCCGGTATCGCGTTCCCCCGCTCGGGCAGTACCGCAAAGTGCTCCCTGATCGCCTCCATGATCTTTCGCCCCCTCTTATGATTCAGTGGTTCAGTTCCGCCAGCCGCAACAAACGGTACTGCAAGGTTCTCCCGATTAGTACCGGGTATTTCGCAGCGTGCGCGCTCGCCGGTCCTCACCATCATGCGACCAGCCGGGTGCAAAAAAAAGGTAACGCAGCTTGCTACCGATTCCCGGTGCCCGGACGACATCGCGCCACAGCTCGGCATAACCGTGGAACAGAACAGTCGCGGGATTGAAGGTATGGATATTGCTGGTGAGTCCGTAGACGGGTGGCTCGCTGGCAAGTTCCGGCGAGAACGTGCCAAACAACCGATCCCAGACAATCAGCGCTCCAGCGTGATTGCAGTCGAGATAACGGATGTTGGAAGCATGATGCACGCGGTGATGAGAGGGTGTGTTGAATACCGCCTCAAACCAGGCCGGTAGTTTTCGTACGGCTTCGGTATGGACCCAGAACTGATAGAACAGATTCACGCCGATCATCGTCATGATCATCAGCGCATCAAAGCCCAGCAACGGCAGCCACAACCAGAACAACATTTTGTGAATTCGCTCACCAACACCCTGACGCAAGGCAGTCCCCAGATTGAGGTACTCCGATGAATGATGGTTTACGTGACCCGCCCAGAACAGCCGGACCTCATGATTGAACCTGTGAAACCAGTAGTAGCTGAAATCATCGAGTATGAAGAGCAACAGCCACGCCCACCACTGTCGCTCCACCACATCGCGCAGTGGCGAGACGTCGTGCAGGTATACAATCAGCACTAACGCCGCCGCCCGCGGCACTATCTCCACCAATACAGATGCCAGCAGCATCAGCATTGAGACCCCTGTGTCGCGCCCCAGATACCAGCCTTTGCGTTGCCGCCAGGACCACAATGCCTCCAGCACAATGGCACTCACGAAGATTGGCAGCGCGATGACGCTCAGCGGATCCTGGTTGAGTTGTTGGAGTACGGCTGCGTCCATTGGCTACCCTACCGGTTTGAATCTAAGATGAAGCCGAACTCGGTTGCTCCGGAATCTGCGCATCCTGTGCTACGGCAAACGCTTCTTCGGGGGAGTGAACGATGTGTTTGCGCGCGTAGATCGCAAAGTAGCCCAGGCCTGCGAGGAACCATAGTCCGACACCGATGACGCCCTGCCGGAACGCGGGGTTGATGAACAGTGCCGCCAGCGCGATCAATGCAATCACCAGCGCCACATAGGCGCCGGCCGAACCCAGGGGACTGACATAGGGTCGTGGCATTGCCGCAAACCGCCGTTTGAGCACGAGGTACGCCAGCATCTGCATGGCGTAGGCAATCACGGCACCGAACACCGCCATATTCAAAATGACCCCACCGAACGCGCCGGAGCCGTCAGCGAAATGCAGAACAAGCAATAATGCATAGCCGATGAGCGCGCCCCATATCAGTGCTACATATGGCGTCTTCCGGGTGCTGTGTGTCACAGACAGCCAGGTCGGAAAGTAGCCCGCCCGGCTCAGCGAATAGATGTTACGACCATAGGCGTAGATGATTGCATGGAAGCTGGCAATGAGCCCGGCCACGGCAACCAGTCCCAGCAATTTCGCGCTGGTGACGCCAAGTGTCAGTTTCAGGGCATCGAGCAGAGGCTCTTCAGTTTCCGAACCAAAGTAAGCCGCTCCGCCACCGATCCCCATGTTCAGAAACGTGACCAGAACGCCCGTGATAATCAGAGTAATGAGGCCCCAGATCAGACCACGCGGCATGTCGCGCTTGATATCTACAGATTCCTCTGCGGCCAGTGGCAGTTGCTCTATCGCCAGGTACAGCCAGATGGCAAATGGTAACGCCGCGCCGATTGCACCCCAGCCCTTTGGCAGAAATCGGCTCTGTCCGGGTTCGGGTTCAATGTTCCAAAGGAGGTCCCAATCGAATATTGGTAACGCGCTGGCGAAGAAAACCGCCAGAATCGCCAGAGCAACAATAGTAATGAAAACGACGAAGCGGAAAGATTCTTCGACCCCGATGATGTTCAAGCCGACGAAGATGACGTACAGGCCGAACCACCAGACCGGTTGCGCCACATCGGGAGTCGCAAAGATGTTCTGCAGATAGGCAGCCGCGAAGTAGCAGACAACCGCGGTGGTGATGACATATTCCATGTTTTCCGCAAGACCCGTGATGTAACCGCCCCACGGGCCAAGAGCCGTGCGGGCGAAGGAATATGCACCGCCCGTGTGCGGCATTGCCGGTGACATTTCAGCAATGCACAGACAAAGTCCAATGTACATCAGCGTGATGATGAAGACGGCACCGAGAAAGCCCCC
>CBDUDJ010000434.1:0-2454 GCA_965365885.1 uncultured Gammaproteobacteria bacterium | reverse complement strand
CAAACCAGCTGTAGAAAGTTAACCGACCAGGAGTCATTCCATGCGTGGCTTTGTCAATGGCGTTTTGATTTTTTTGCTCATGAGTGCAGCCAGCCTCGCGCTGGCCCGATCGGTGACATGCCTCGGTCGCATCGAACCGCTCAACGGCGTCTATCAGATCGCCGGTCCAACTGACGCATCGGTCGTCTCCAAACTCTGGGTAGAAGAGGGGCAGATGGTTGACCAGGGTGACGTTCTAGCGACGCTCGACACTTATGGATTGCGCAACGCCGAAGTCAGACGAACCGAGGTCGACCTGGATCTTGCACGCAAGACACTAACCCGGCAGAGCGCGCTGCGACAAACCTCCGTGACATCGGTAGCGCGATTGGAAGAAGCAGAACGAGACGTTCTTGTGCGCGAAGCGGAGTTAGCAGCAGCGCAGGAACGTCTAGCGCTCGCAAGCGTGACCGCACCGGTGGCCGGGCAGGTATTGCTGGTTCATGCACGCGAAGGTGAACGCATCGGCGAGTCCGGCCTGCTCGAGCTTGGCCAGACACAACACATGTACGTCGTCGCAGAAGTCTACGAAACGGACATCGGCTTGGTGACAAACGGACAGGCTGTGACCATCTCGAGTCCTGCGCTGAGCGGACCAATGAATGGCAGCGTCGAGCGAATTGGCAGCATCATTGGCAAGAACGATGTTCTGGATCTCGACCCGGTGGCACGCACCGATTCGCGCGTCATCGAGGTGTTTATCCTGTTGGAAGATCCCGCAGCGGTTGCCAGGCTGACCTACCTGCAGGTTGACGTCGAGTTCCACGACTGATGGCACGCGCGGTACGGTATGCCTGGCTGCAGCTAACGCATGAAAGGCTGAAATTGCTGGCGGCCGTATTCGGCATCACCTTTGCAGTAATTCTCGTATTCATGCAACTTGGTATGAGAGCCGCTTTGTTCGACAGCGCCGTACGAGTGCATCGCGGCATGGACTACGAACTCGTGATGCTGAGCCCAAGAACGATAAACATGGCGCGCACTGAAAGCTTTCCACGCAGTCGCCTTTACCAGGTTGCCGGACTCGACGAGGTTGAATCAGTTTCGCCGGTTTACATTTTCCTGGCGAGATTCTTCTACGACCGCACGCCGGAAACGCATCGCATGATTCTCGTACTCGGCATCGATCCAACCGACGATAATTTCCGGTTGCGTGGAGTTTCCGAACATTTATCGAGACTCAAGCATCCGGATTCCGTCATCATCGATCGTTTTTCCCGGGCCGAATTTGCACCGGTGGTGGAGGATTTTCAGCAGGATCTGGCGGTACGCCTGCAGCTCAATGAACGCACGACTAAGGTGATTGGCCTCTATGAACTAGGCACTTCATTCGGGATAGACGCCTCGGTGTTGACGACGGATCTCAACTTCTTACGCATCTTTCCCAACCGCCAACCTGGCAACATTGAGCTGGGATTGATCCGCCTGGCACCCGGTAGCGAACCCTCCGCCGTCCAGCGCCAGATCAGTGAGTTCCTGCCAAATGACGTCCTGCTGCTGACTCGTGATGAGTTCATCCAACGTGAAGTCGACTATTGGAGCAGCAGCACGCCCATCGGCTATATATTTACGTTGGGTGCAGTCATCGGCACGATCGTAGGCTTGATCATCGTCTACCAGATTCTGTTTTCCGACGTGCAGAGCCATCTGGCCGAGTACGCAACACTGAAGGCAATGGGCTACACAGGTTCATTCTTAAGAGGTCTGGTCATCCGGGAATCGTTCTATCTTTCGGTGCTCGGCTTCCTGCCCGCACTCGGTCTTTCAAAATTGCTCTATGACCAGGCTGCGCAAGCCACTCAACTGCCGATGGAAATGACTGCAGAACGAGGAATTGTCGTGTTCGTGGTTACCGTGTTGATGTGCGCATTTTCGGGTTTGTTGGCAATCCGCAAGCTCAACAAAATCGATCCCGCCGAGGTGTTTTGATGGCCGAACCATTAGTCGACATCGAGAACTTAAGCTACTGGCATAAACAGGGCGGTCACTCTCTGCAAGTGCTCAACAACGTATCCATGCACTTGAACGCGGGGGAAGTAGTGGTTCTCACTGGCGCTTCGGGTTCCGGGAAAAGCACGCTGCTGACGATCATCGGCGGCTTGCGCGGTGCCGAACAAGGCAAAGTTCGCTCACTAGGCACTGAACTGGTGAACTCCACGGAAAAACAACGTGTTCAACTGCGCCGCCGCATCGGTTTCATTTTTCAGCAGCACAATCTCGCACCTGCGTTGACCGTCGGGCAGAGTATTCAGATGGGTTTGCAGCATTCAGGCAATCATCGAAGTAAAGACGCCAGGGACCGCATTGCAGACGCGGCAGAACAGGTCGGTCTGATCGAACATCTCGACAAGTACCCCAACCGTCTGTCGGGCGGCCAACAACAGCGTGCAGGGATTGCGCGTGCGCTCGTGAACC
>CBDUDJ010000433.1:0-2495 GCA_965365885.1 uncultured Gammaproteobacteria bacterium | reverse complement strand
ATGGTGAAAGCTATACGAGAAGCGGGAGTTCCCGCTGACATATCAGATGCCCCCGGAACCTTTTGCTGTAATCACTTGATGTATGGCATTCTCCACTACATAGCCACGAGGAATCTCGAAATCCGTGCAGGCCATAGCAGATGCCCAGATAGGGCACCAGATTTTCCCTGGCGTACTGCGCCGCCAGAATCTTGCCTTCAAATCCGCGCTGGCCAAAACCACCGGGCACCAGGATCGCATGTACGTCATCGAGAGCCGCGGTGCCATCGCGTTCCAGCTCTTCGGCATCGATGAAATCGATGGCTACCTGAGTTCGGGTTCGGATTCCGGCGTGGGTGATGGCTTCTATCAATGACTTGTAGGCATCGAGCAGGTCGAGATATTTACCGACAATGGCGATGCGCGTCGTGCGTTCCGGATGGAGCTCGGCCTCAACGACGTCGCGCCACTGGCTGAGATCCGCAGGCGGACATTCGATGCCGAGCTTATCGACCACAATATCATCCACCCCCTGCTCCTGCAGAGCTTGCGGCGCCTGATAAACCGTCTCGAGATCCCTGAAAGATACCACCGCGCGTTCTTCGACGTTGGTGAACAGCGCAATCTTGCTGCGGGCGGACTTCGGCAGCGGACGTTCTGAGCGACAAACCAGGATGTCCGGCTGCAGGCCGATGGAACGCAATTCCTTGACCGAGTGCTGTGTTGGCTTTGTCTTGATCTCACCGGCAGTCGCAACGTAAGGCACCAGCACCAGATGTATGATCAGGGCCTTCGAGGCACCGGTTTCCAGGCGCAGCTGGCGGATGGCTTCGAGAAACGGCTGAGACTCGATATCACCCACTGTCCCGCCGGTTTCGACAATCAGCACATCGAAGCCCTGGCCAACCAGTTTGATTCTGCGTTTTATCTCATCGGTGATGTGGGGGATGACTTGCACCGTAGCGCCGAGGTAGTCGCCACGCCGTTCGCGGCGGATGACTTCTTCATAGATGCTGCCCGTCGTGAAGTTGTTGCTTTTGGTCATTCGCGCCCGACTGAAGCGTTCGTAATTACCCAGATCGAGATCGGTTTCGGCACCATCGACGGTAACGAACACTTCACCGTGCTGGACCGGACTCATTGTTCCGGGATCCACGTTGATGTAGGGGTCCATTTTCAGGATATTGACTTTCAGCTGCCGCGCTTCGAGCACAGCGGCAAGCGATGAGGTGATGATGCCTTTCCCCAGAGAAGAGACAACACCACCTGTTACAAATATATATCGGGTCATTTATTCCATCTTGGCTGGCGAGACTCGCAAGATGGGAGAACACGGTAACAAAAGCACCTGCTCAATGCGAGTGAAGCGAGCGTGTTTGCGCTAGTGTGGGCGCCACGTCACCACGAAGCGCTGTGCCGGCTCATTTCCCGCAGAAGCGGCCGCGTCATCACGCCAGGCGATGCCGGGAACCGCAAGGAGGCCAGCTTCATCAAACAGCAGCGGGTAGTCGACCCTTTCCCATGGTGCTATTCCCGCCTCCTGCAGGAGCTGTTTGAGCGCGCGATGATGCCCGCCACGCAGCAGCGCTTCACCACCCTCACGAAATCTCACCGTCAGCGCCCCGGCTGCGATAAATCCGTCGCATACTGAACCGGTTGTTGCCTCGACAGACAAAGTCCCATGCGGCAGGAGGAGTTCACCGGGCAAGTCGATTACATAGCTCGCGGCTGGTTTCTCTGCTGCAGTAACGTAATAGAGCTCACTCGCATGGCGTCGCACCGAGCCCGCCGGCAGTTGCAGTTCCGGCTGGCGGTTCGCCGGGGCATCGAGTTGCCCAGCAAATGCGTGCAACGACACATCGCTGACCCCGGAGTTTACTCCCTGTCCCTGCAACCAGAGCCGCAAAATCACTGCGCGCTCAGGCAAAGGCCGCGCCGTTAGGTTATCCAGCGGCAAGCGGGGCTGGTGTATGCCGAGTTCCTCCGCCAGCATCTTCTGCAGCAGATCTGTCGTGTCGCCAAGGCTCCCCAGGCGCCGTGGAAATCCTGGAAAGCGGGCAGTAATCAGTGGCAATAACTGATGCCGCAGGAAATTGCGATCAAGCGTCACATCAAAATTGCTGACATCCTCACACCACGCCAGTTGCTGCTTTTCGGCGTAGCGCCTGATCTCGGATCGATCGGTTGACAGAAAAGGCCGCAACAACCTCCCAGCGGCCAGCGGGCGCGCTTGTGGCATGCCGTACAGGCCCCGACCCTGCAGCAGATGCAGCAGATGAGTCTCACGCTGATCGTCCAGGTGGTGGCCGAGGAGGAGCAACCCGCCAGTCGCGAGCGTAGCGGTGAAAAATTCGTAGCGCGCCGCACGCGCAACGCCTTCCACGTTCGACCTCACAGCGAGCGCAAGGCGAGTGCTGGTCAGGGGAATTCCCCAGTCCTCACAGATCTTCTCGCAGTGTGCTTGCCACTCATCGCAGGCCGCGGCAATTCCGTGGTTGGCATGCAGCGCGACAATT
>CBDUDJ010000432.1:0-2495 GCA_965365885.1 uncultured Gammaproteobacteria bacterium | reverse complement strand
ACTACAGACCGAACCGCCACCAGCGGCTGAAGCGACCCGCCGCACAATAGGTTCCGGCGAGCTTATCGGCTTCCAGGACGGGGGTAGCCACGTGTGGGCGGGGATTCCTTATGCCCAGCCGCCGGTCGGCGATCTCAGATGGAAAGCACCGCGCCTGCCGTTACCCTGGCTGAGCCCGCGGCAAGCGCTGGCCTTCGGCTCGGCCTGTCCGCAGACCGGTTTCGGTCAGGGGGGGATTGCGGGAGACGAGGATTGCCTCTATCTCAACATCTGGGCGCCGGCTGATTCCAGCGACCTGCGACCCGTGATGTTCTTCATCCACGGTGGCGGCAACCATTTGGGCGAAGGCGGCACGCCTATTTATCGGGGAGCCGGTTACGCCGCAGAACACGGCGTGGTAATCGTGACCATCAACTATCGCCTCGGCCCTTTCGGCTGGCTGCGGCATCCGGGGCTGCGCGCACAACAAAACGCTGCCGATGATTCCGGCAACTACGGCACGCTGGATATCATCGAAGCCCTCTCATGGGTGCGCCGCAACATCGCAGAATTCGGCGGCGACCCGGCGAATGTGACAATCTTCGGCGAGTCAGCCGGCGGCTTTGATGTGCTGACGCTCATGGTATCGCCACTGGCCGAAGGCCTCTATCACAAAGCAATCGTGCAGAGTGGTGGCATGACGCTACTGCCATCTTCGGTGGCCGAAAACTATTCAGACGATCCGCAACCCGGTCATCCACTGAGCTCCCGAGAACTCGTCAACAAACTACTCATCGAAGACGGTAGCGCAGCGAATCGGGCTGCCGCGAAAGACGTGCAACTGACCATGAGTGACACAGAAGTTGCACATTATCTGTTGCGCAAAACAACCCTGGAAATCATGACCGCGCAAGATCGGCCGCTGGAGCCATCAGGTGAACCGCCCGTGCGGCGGCCGTTTGTTCTCGGCGAAACGGCTAACAAGACACCATACATCTTCGGTGACGGCTTTGTGCTGCCGGCCGATAAACAGCTCGATGTGTTGTTTGCCGACTCTGACAGCTACAACGTCACGCCGGTCATACTCGGGAGTAATCGCGACGAATCTAAACTGTTCATGATGGCCGCCACGGGTTACACGGATACTCTCTTCGGCTTTCCCTACCGCCTTCGCGAGGAGGCCGCGTACGAACGTGACACGAGTTACGGCTCCAAACTATGGAAGGCGAACGCCGTGGATGAATTGGCGATTACATTGCGTGAGACACAGGGTCCCTCAGTGTATGCCTATCGATTCGACTGGGACGAAATGAACACCGTCGCTACTTTGGAACTCAGCAAGCTCGTCGGTGCCGCGCACGCATTGGAATTGCCGTTTGTGTTTGGCAACTTTGACCTCGCAGACAAGACACTCATTTTCGGTAAGAGCCCGGCAAGGGCAGCGCTGTCTGCCAGCATGATGTCCTACTGGGCCGAATTCGCCTACAGCGGCAACCCGGGCAGAGGCCGGGACAACGCGCAGGTCGAGTGGCAGCCCTGGGCCAGCAGGCTCGGCGAAGATCGAGTCCTTCTCCTGGACACGACGACCGACAGCGGCATTCGGATGTCCCCGCTTCTCGTTACCCGGGAAACGATCCGTCAGGATCTGCTCGCAGACGACCGCTTCGACAGCACCGAGGCGCGCTGCGATCTGTACCAACGAATGTTTAAAGGGGACGCTCTGCGTTCAACCGCCGACCGTGAGAGCATGGGTTGCAACTGAGTCCTGACTGCACCGGCTGATGCGCGGCAAAACTCAAACGGAACAGCTGCCGCCCCCGAGCACGCAAAATTTTGCGCAGTGCGGGTGATTTAGAACGACGGCGCCGAGGCTGTCCGCGAGAGTCGCGCCATAGGAAAATTCCGCATCATGAGGCAGCAACGTGCAGGCAACCACGTCGGTTGTAGCGGCTCCTTTGCGTTTGACGACCATTCGCGCGCTCGCACACATCATATCGTCCGGATTTACGCCAAGAGTGTTCCAGCACGCGCTGGTAATCTCAGGCACGTCCGCATTGACATCCATCTCGGGAAACAGCACCAGTGAAGCTGGATCACGAGCGTCGACATCGATTACGAGTTCCGCGAACAACTTTGCAAACCCATCACGTAGTTCCCGTTCGTTTTCACCCCAGCGGGTGCGGCCCGCCACGTTCACGGTGAAATGATTCTGCGACAACCACTGCATTCCTTTTATCATGGGGTCCCAGGATCGTTTGCCACGCTCTTCTTCGTGCAGGCGCTTGTCAAAGTGATCCACTGAAACACGCAGAATCAGACGATCGCCGAATATCGCTTGCAGTCGTAACAAGCCGGCCGAACACTTCATCATCGGTCGCATCGCGTTCGTAAGAATCGACACCCGGACACCGGCTTCCAGACAATCAGTCACCATCTCGAGGAATTCGGGGTTCATGAACGGTTCGCCGCCAGTGAAGCCGATCTCGGCCGTTGGCAGCCTCAACGCCGCGATCTCG
>CBDUDJ010000431.1:0-2499 GCA_965365885.1 uncultured Gammaproteobacteria bacterium | reverse complement strand
AATGCATCCGCCGGGCTACCGCATCGATTGGGACCAGGTGAGGGATCTGGTCAACGAGCGGACTCGATTGATCATCACGAACACCCCCCACAACCCGACGGGAACTGTCTGGGAGGCTTCGGATATCGTTGCGTTGCGGGATATCGTCAGCAATAGAGATATTTATCTGCTGGCGGACGAAGTCTACGAGCACATCATTTTCGATGACCGACAACACGAAAGTCTCTGCCGGGACCCTGAACTTTTTGCACGAAGTTTCGTAGTTTCATCGCTCGGCAAGACCTACCACACCACGGGTTGGAAAATTGGCTATTGCTGCGCGCCGCGCAATCTGACGGCGGAGTTCCGCAGAATTCACCAGTACGTCACATTCACTTCGAACACACCGGTTCAGCTGGGACTTGCGGATTTTCTCCACGACCACCCGGAGCATCACAACGAACTGGGTGGGTTCTACCAGCGTAAGCGCGATCTTTTCTGCGAGTTTCTCAAAGACTCACCTTTTGCTGTCCAACCCAGTGCGGGATCTTTCTTTCAGCTGCTTGGTTATGAAGGCTTCTCCAACGAGAAGGACACGGATCTCGCGGTGCGCCTGACAAAAAAAGCGAAGATCGCATCGATTCCGGTTTCGCCGTTCTACGAAATCGATCCCGGCCACAAGGTATTGCGATTCTGCTTTGCTAAAGATGATGAAACTCTGTATCAAGGTGCAGAGATACTTTGCAGTCTGTGAGCGACGAACGTGGGCAACATCCTGAACCTGAGCCTCATCCAGACGCCGACCCACTGGCACAATGCCGCCGCCAACCGCGAGATGTTCGCTAAATGGTTCGAGCAATTGCCCGAGGCAACCGAAGTTGTCGTCTTGCCGGAAATGTTCAGCACGGGATTCACTATGGCCTCCGAGGAAGTCGCAGAACCCATGGCGGGAGCGACTGTTTCCTGGCTGCAGGAATCTGCCCAGAAACTCGGCAAAACGATCTGCGGCAGTCTGGTGATTGTAGAAGACGATCAGTATTTCAATCGGTTCGTCTGGGTAGCGCCGACGGGTTCGATTGTCAGTTACGACAAACGTCATACGTTCCGCATGGCGGGAGAACATGAACATTACATGGCAGGCAGCGATCGGGTTGTGATCGAACTCGCCGAATGGCGGGTGTGTCCGATGGTCTGTTACGATCTTCGTTTTCCGGTCTGGTTCCGTAATCGTGGCGACTATGATCTGTTGCTCTGTGTCGCCAACTGGCCTGCCGCTCGACAATCTGCGTGGCAAACGCTGCTTCGAGCTCGGGCGATAGAGAATCAGAGTTTCGCCGTCGGGGTGAACATACTTGGCGTGGATGGCACGGCTGTCAGCTATGGTGGGGGTAGTGCGGTGCACGATGCGCAGGGAGAGTTCCTGCTGGATGCCGGAACCGGCGAGGGCGTCTTCAACGTAGCACTCGATCGACAATTACTTCAGACGCATCGTGCCGCGTTTCCCGCCTGGCAGGATGCGGACGAGTATGCGTTGGCCGAATGAGGTTCCGCTGCCTCGTGGGAATTTACGCGCGCTTGAGGCGCGCTTGTTATATGACTGATCTGCAAGGAAGGATAATGGGAGTGAAAGCCATAGTCGCGATTGGATTTGTGTTGACCCTTGTTGGCTGTTCTGACGGGGCGACGACGGGCGCTGCCGATGGTGAGCAGATTTTTAATCAGTTCTGCTTTTCCTGTCACATGGCCGGGATCGCTGGGGCACCCAAGCCAGGCGATATGGCTGACTGGGGGCCGCGTCTGGCCAAGGGTGAGGCACTGCTGCTGGACGTCACGCGCAGCGGAATTGAACCGACGATGCCGCCGATGGGCATGTGTCTGCAGTGCAGTGACGAAGAACTGCTCGCTGCGATCAGATTCATGAGTACGTCGCCCTAGATCCGCTGGCGAATTGCGCCAGGTAGTGGCGCGATCGCCCGTAACCGGCGTGCGTCTATTTGAATAAAGTCAGTTAAATCAATCACATAGTTCATTGGCGCGAATTGTGCTTGATCTTTCGGAGAGTGCTCGGAGCGTTGCGAAATTGCGCTGCCCGAGTCCCGGAATCTGACGGAACTGATAGGAAAGCTAATGTCGCGTTATTCACCCGGAGATGTCGTATCCCGCCGCAAGGGGTTCGTCATGCACAAAGGCCTCGTGCTGCGCGGTGGCTCGATCCTTCACAACACGCCTTTCAAAGGCGAACACGTCTGCAGCGAGAGCGAATTTCGGGCGGGCCAGCAGCTGCATGTCTCCCGTATAGAGCATCAGTCCCGGCGTCGAGCTCTGCTGCATGCCGAGGATGCCGAGCGCCGCAGTTACAACCTTCTGACGAACAATTGCGAGCACACGGTCAGCCGCGCAACGACCGGCCGTTCGCAAAGTCCGCAGCTCAAATCCTGGGCAGCTGGAATCGGCCTGGGCGCGGTTGCCTTTGCGCTGACGCGCCACCCGGGTGCCGCCGCTGCTGGCTATGCCCTCGGC
>CBDUDJ010000430.1:0-2514 GCA_965365885.1 uncultured Gammaproteobacteria bacterium | reverse complement strand
AATCACCACGATTTCGCAATAATGGAAAGTGCCGGGCTTGGAGATTCAGCGGCCTCAGGCCTTGATCACGTTGCGTTCAAGATTGGCAATGAAATAGAGGAACTCGTCGAGGCGAAGAACACACTGGCTGAGCTTGGCGTTCAGACGGAGCCGATAGATCACGATGTCACCAAATCCCTGTATCTGGCGGATCCGGACGGCAACGGCATTGAACTGTATATCGATGCGTCAGACGGCTGGCGCGAGGATCCACAGCGAATTGCGGCTGTGGCGCCGCTCGAGATCTAACCACCGTCAGTGGTGGCGGGGTTGGCCCCGCTGAGTTGGCTAAAGCCGCTCGTGTCAGTCAGGCGAAGTGCCGACTGCTTTGGTCAGCTCGGTCCTTTTAGTCAGCTCGGTCAGGGGATCGGTAGCAGTGCCGGCCTTCTCGGCCACCAGCTTCGCTTGTGCGTTTGCAACGAAAAGGGCGAGGGCGGCCTGATATGCATCGGCGTCGACGAATGGATGCGGTTCACCCGATTGCCGTTCTGCGAGTTCATCACGCAACTCGAACACTCGACCCATTTCCGCGTGATTGGGCAGACTGACGCTGACGCCCTCGGCGATACTCTGCAGACGCGCATAGCTTGCCAGATATTGTTCTGTGCGCGCGACTCCCGAAAAGTTCAGGCCCACGCCGCCCAGTGTGATTGCGTTGTGAACGTCTGCACCGTCTTTGACCTGGTAGGCCATAGTCAGCACGCCAGGAGAGTGGCCGGGTGTTTTATACAGCGTGACGGTAGTGTCGCCCAACGTGATGGTGTCACCGTCCCGCGCCACGATGTCACGCTTGGGTACTGCGGCTGCTAACAGGGGGTGTTCCGCTTCGGCTTCCGCCAGTTCCCAATCCTCCTGTGTCATCACCACCTTTGCGCCGTATCGCCGTTGGACCGCTGCAGCTCCTCCGTGATGATCGAAATGGCCGTGTGTCACCAGCACGTACTTGATATCAGCAGGGTCCAGTCCCAGCTTGGCTATATTGGCGAGCATCGGGTTGATCCACTTGCCATAGAGTGAATCGATGAGAATCAGTCCCTCCGAGGTTTCCAGCACGTAGGCAGATACCCAATCGATGCCGACGTAGTAGAGATTGTCGAAGATTTTGAATGGCGCCACTGCCTGCTCCGCGCTCTCCCAACTCAGCCAGAGCTCTTTGAGTGGCTCGGGCAGCGGATAGCCGGTGAATTCGGGCAATCTGCAATCATCACACGAGACGTTATTCAGTGGTTTGCCTGCCGCGAGATCTGCCACCCAGTCACGCACGCTGACATCACCCACGGTGTAGGTGTAAAACTCCGGTCGGGCGAGAATTGTGTGGACATCACCTCCGGCGACATAACTGACAAAGTTGTCGGCTTCTGCGCGGATGTCGGCGTGGTTAGCCTGTAGATATTCCTGCAGGCTGCTCGTTGCGTTGCCGAACAGTGCGAGAAATCTTTTCTGTACCGAGTCGTCAGCCGTATCGTATTCCGCAAACTGGACATCGGGCAGGTACTTGGCTGCGCCAATGTAAATACGCTCGAAGTTGAACGAGTCGTTCTCTTCTTCTGCCCAGGCGGGATGCTGAGTCATGACCGACAGTGTCTTCCAGGCTTCATGAGGCTTCGCGCCGTCCGGTCCACGCCGGTAGCCACCCGCGCCGTCACCCAACTGGCTGACTCGAGCATCCGGGTAGTGGGTAGCGAGTTGCACAGCGTAATAAGCCGACGGCATAGCACCCGCGCTTGAACCGGTAACAAATACTTCGCTGGGTGCTGGGAATTCCTGATGGGTGAAATCAAGCACCGCCTGGACGTTGTCGAAGCCCTGATGATGGATCGTCAGTGGAAGCTCCGCGTTTTCTACTGGGTCATACACAGTGTCACTGGCGCCCAGGTGCGCATCGCCGGTGCAATAAGGTGCAAACACCACGCTGTAGTCGGCGAACGGGTTGTCAGGATTGTCGAACTCGAAGATGCCGCGATATCGTGTTGGATGAAATTCACCGATACGTATGTCGTACGAAGGCGACAGGTTTTCATCGCAGGTTTCGCGCGTCCAGCAACCGCCACCCCCCTGCAGATAGACCATCAATTTGTCTGGATCGCCGGGGCGGGCGAAGAATTTGTACTCCGAGCCATCCGAACAGGTTGTCTCACCTCCCGGGATGAATTCGTTCCAACCCGGCTCGAGAACTGAGCCTGTAACTGGGTCCTCAGCGGTGCTCGTAGCGGGTTGGCCGCATGCGCTCAGCAGAGCGCCCAGGATCGTCAGCACGGCGGCGGCCATGACAGTTCGCATAGATCATTCTCCCTTGGTGCTTCTATCTTAACGTGGTTTCCAGATGAGTTGACCTTGCCAGCACTGCGACGTGAAAGGTGCTGTTGGATCTGGCTAGAAGCCTGACACCCGAGTCAGTCGTTCAGCTACCGGCTTCAGCGACAAAGTCTTCTTTGTAACGCACTGAACAATCCGGGCAGACGAAGTCTGCCGGTA
>CBDUDJ010000429.1:0-2529 GCA_965365885.1 uncultured Gammaproteobacteria bacterium | reverse complement strand
CCGCTATGCTGACTTCACCTTATAATGAGCGTTTTGCGCAGGTGATGGTGAACCGTATGTGGAAGAGCTTGATGGGGGCTGGATTTGTCGAACCGGTAGATGATTGGGAAGCTGCTCCTCCGCTTTATCCCGAATTGCTGAATTGGCTTGCGGATGGGTTTGTGACGAGTGGTTATGACCTGAAAGTCCTGACCCGATTGATACTGAATTCCAATGCTTACCAGAGAAAAGCGCGCCTTTTGAAAACCGGGGAGTCGCCGAATTTTGCCGCTCCAACCTGAACACCGAGGTGGCCTTTCGCAAGGGCACCAGACGCGTCTCACGGCTTGTCAGACTAGAACCCTGCGAACAATCCGTTGATCCTCACCAACCACTAAAGCTCGACGCAAACGCGTCCTACCTCGTGACTGGTGGCATGGGTGCGCTCGGATTGCTGGTCGCCCAGTACCTCGCAACCTGTGGTGCCAGGCACCTGTTACTCACCGGAAGGAGTGGCGTTTCCACCGACGACCAGCGTAGCGCACTGCACGCGCTGGAAGATGCCGGCGTCCGGGTCGAAGTGGTTGCGGCCGATATCGGCAATGCCGATGACGTTGCCCGGGTGCTCGCCATGGCGCCTCGCCTGCGCGGCATCGTGCATGCGGCTGGGGTCCTGGATGACGGCATGCTCATGCAGCAAAGCGCCCATCGCTTCAGAAAGGTTGCCAGTCCGAAGGTGGATGGTGCCTGGCATCTGCACTCCCAAACGCTCGAACATTCACTCGATTTCTTCGTCTTGTTCTCATCCGTCGCATCCGTCATGGGTTCGCCGGGGCAATCGAACTACGCGAGCGCCAACGCGTTCATGGACGGACTGGCCCACTACCGAAAACAGCAAGGACTGCCCGCAACGGCAATCAACTGGGGTCCATGGGCAGATGTCGGGATGGCGGCATCCGAGGTTGTCTTGCAACGCCTGATGCATGACGGGTGGCAGCCCCTGAATGCAACCCAGGGTTGCGACTTCATCGCCCATCTGTTGACCGCGCGCGACCTGCCCCAGGCTGCCGTCATACCTGTCGACTGGGGCCAGTTCGCCCAACGAATCCCCGGGGTATCCGACTGGAGCACGCTGAAGCACCTGGTCTCGGTCGACCGATCAAGTCCACTGACGTCGAATGCCGCCGAAGCAGCAGCCGAGCGGGTCAAAGCAGCAGCGAGTGACCAGCGCGCAGATTTGATCTGTTCCTACTTGCTCGAACGCATTGCACAGACCCTGCGCGTGCCCGCCGCCGATCTCGATGAATTTGCGCAACTCAGCGCACTTGGCATCGACTCGCTCACGGCCGTGGAGCTTCACATCTGGGTGGAGAGTGATCTCAACGTCGATCTTGCCGTCGAGCAATTGTTCACCACGCCGAGCATACGGGAGCTCGCTATCTCTGTTGATCAGCTCCTTGGTGGCAGTCGGTCGGCTGTCACGGAGTCCGATCGAGACGACGCAATGCGTGTTCAGCCGCAATGGGTCGTCTGTCCGCAACCTCGCCCCGACGCCCGGTTGCGTCTGATCTGTTTTCCCTACGCGGGTGGCGGTGCGTCAGCCTTCAGAGACTGGGCCGACGCGATGCCCGAGGACATTGAGCTTTGCGTCGTGCAACTGCCAGGGCGCGAGCAAAGGCTGGACGAGCCGTTGATGACCAATATGCCCGAACTGGTCGATGCCCTCACGCACGAGTTGATGGCCTACCGCGATCGTCCATTTGCCTTTCTCGGACACAGCATGGGCGCGAT
This sequence comes from uncultured Gammaproteobacteria bacterium, assembly GCA_965365885.1. Taxonomy (GTDB): domain Bacteria; phylum Pseudomonadota; class Gammaproteobacteria; order Pseudomonadales; family Azotimanducaceae; genus SZUA-309. The sequence goes on along the minus strand of CBDUDJ010000429.1, from coordinate 759 downwards.
AGTGGCTTACGAGGTCGCTTGCCGACTGCGCGCGACGGGAGCCGCGCAACCAACGCATCTGTTTGTTTCGGCCCGAGCGGCGCCGCAGCTGGAAAACCACAGCGATCCGTTGCGATTTCTCGACAATTCGCAATTCATCGAACGACTGCACCAGGCCTATGGTGCAGTGCCGGAAGCCATTCGACAAAGCGCCAGGCTACAGGATGTTTTTCTGCCGATTCTGAGGGCCGACGTGGCGCTGCTTGAAACGCACACGGACGTTGCGGCAGACCCGCTTGATTGTCCGATTACCGCATTTGGTGGTGCGAGTGACCCCGCCATTTCGGCCGCGATGTTGGCGGGTTGGCGGGAACGCACGTCAGCAGCATTTGATCAGCATGAGTTTCCTGGCGATCATTTTTTCATTCATGCGGAGCGCGAGGCAGTCATGGCCACACTGTTGGATTGCTTGTCTACAGGAACGTTAAGTACCCATTGCTGATTGTGAAACACTCGTAGCTAAAGGTGACTTTCCCCTTTCCTCGCCAGGAGGGGAGGGGCCAGGGGTGAGGTGTAGACTACGATCGAAGTCGTGATATCTCACGATATCGAAGTTGTGATATCTCACGGTCGTGATATCTCACGATCGAGAAGACCTGATCGAGAAGACCTGATCGAGAAGACCAAATTGAGAAGACCTGATTGAAAAGAATTATAGAACTCGCGAAGAAGATTCCAATGACCAAAGAAAGAGTAATTATTGCTGGCGGGGGAATTGGT
>CBDUDJ010000428.1:0-2593 GCA_965365885.1 uncultured Gammaproteobacteria bacterium | reverse complement strand
CGCAGAGATGCGAACCGGTGAAGGTAAAACCCTCGTCGCCACCTTGCCTGCTTATCTCAACGCGTTAACCGGTCGTGGGGTGCAGCTGGTGACTGTCAACGACTATCTCGCACGGCGGGATGCCAACTGGATGGGACCCATTTATGAGGCGCTTGGCCTCACCGTCGGCGTCGTTCAGTCCGGGCAGAGCCCGATCGAGAAGCGGGAAGCCTACGCTTCTGACATCACTTACGGGACCAACAACGAATTCGGTTTCGACTATCTGCGGGACAACATGGCTTTCACACTGGAAGACAAGTTCCAGCGTGATCTGCATTATGCCATCGTCGACGAGGTGGACTCGATTCTCATTGACGAGGCGCGCACACCGCTGATCATCTCGGGTCCAGCTGAGCAGAGCACCGAACTCTATAAGAAGATCAACATTCTGGCTCCGAAACTCACCCAGCAGCCGTTCGTTGAGAAGACGAAGTTCGATGTTGAGGAAGAGCCCGTCGGCGACTTCGTGGTAGATGAGAAGAACCGTCAGGTGGAGTTAACCGAACTTGGCCATCAGAAAGTGGAAGATGAGCTGATCCGGACGGGTTTGCTGGAGGAAGGCGATAGCCTCTACGCTGCCAGCAATCTGAACCTGCTCCACCACGTACATGCGGCGCTGAAAGCCCACGCGTTGTTTAAACGCGATGTGGACTACATGGTTGCTGACGGTGAAATTGTCATCGTTGATGAGCACACTGGCCGAGCGATGCCAGGACGCCGCTGGTCTGAAGGTATTCACCAGGCAATTGAAGCCAAAGAAAAGGTACAGATTCACAACGAAACCCAGACTCTGGCCTCGACTACTTTTCAGAACTACTTCCGTCTCTACGAAAAACTTGCCGGTATGACAGGTACGGCTGATACAGAAGCCTTTGAATTCAAACAGACCTATGGTCTGGATGTGGTGGTGATACACACGAATCTGCCGATGGTGCGTGACGACAACAATGATCTGGTCTATCTGACCATCGACGAGAAATACGATGCCATCGTCGAGGACGTCAACGACTGCATGGAGCGGGGTCAGCCGGTGCTGGTCGGTACCGCTTCCATTGAGTCATCTGAACGCCTGTCTGCCGAGCTCGACCGACGAAAGATTGCTCACAACGTGCTGAACGCAAAGCAACATGAGCGGGAAGCGGACATCATTGCTCAGGCGGGTAGCCCCTCGGCGCTGACGATCGCGACCAACATGGCAGGCCGTGGGACAGACATTGTGCTTGGCGGTAACTGGGAGATGGAGGTGGAGGCTCTCGACAATCCGTCCGAGGCGCAGTTGGAGGCGGTCCAGGTCGACTGGCAGGGGCGTCACGATCAGGTGATTGCCGCTGGTGGACTGCACATCATTGGCACCGAGCGTCATGAATCGCGACGAATTGACAACCAGCTCCGAGGTCGATCGGGGCGCCAGGGTGACCCCGGGTCGACTCGCTTCTATCTGTCCATGGAAGACAACCTGATGCGGATCTTCGCAAACGAGCGGGTCAGAGGGCTGATGCAATCTATCGGCCTCGAGTCGGGCGAGGCGATCGAACACCGAATGGTCAACAACGCGATCGAAAAAGCACAACGCAAAGTTGAAGGTCACAACTTCGACATCCGCAAGAACCTGCTGGAATTCGATGACGTATCGAACGATCAGCGCCAGGTGATCTATCAACAGCGTCGGGACCTCATGGCGTTGGACGATATCTCCGAGACAATAGAAGGTATCCGCGAGGAAATCCTGCTCGACGTCATCGCTGAATACGTTCCGCCCCAGAGCATAGAGGAGCAGTGGGACATCGAAGGGCTGGCACAGGCGCTGAAGACTGAGTTCGCCTCCGACCAGCCGTTAAGTCGCTGGCTCGAAGAGGACGATTCGCTCAACGAAGACTCTCTATCGGCCAGGGTCCTGGCCCAGGCTGAGTCCGAGTATCGAGCTAAGGAGGCGAGTTGGTCGGAGCACGGGGTCGACATGCGAATGGTCGAGAAGCAGATCATGCTGCAGATTCTCGACCAGCGCTGGAAAGAACACCTGGCCACGATGGATCACCTCCGATCCAGTATCGGACTCAGAGCTTATGCCCAGAAGCAACCGAAGCAGGAGTACAAACGCGAGAGTTTCGAGCTGTTTCAGGAGTTGCTGGGGAACATCAAACGGGATGTGGTGCAGCTACTGTCCCGGGTCCAGATTGAAGCGCCTGAAGCGGCGCGGGAAGCTGAGCGCAAACGCCGGGAAGAGACGGAAGCACGCATGCGCTTTTCTCATGCCGAATCTTCGGCGTTGAGTGCCCCGGACGCGAATCCTCAACCCGGTCCTCCGCGTGGCCCCGGTCTCGGTGCTGGTGAGGGCGATCGACCGGTCGAGACCTTTGTTCGCCAGGAGAAAAAGGTCGGTCGTAACGAACCCTGCCCGTGCGGTTCCGGCAAAAAGTACAAGCAGTGCCACGGCAAGGTGAGCTGACTCTTGGCTGTCAATCTGACCGAGCCGGAGGCGCACCTGCTGCGTGCGGTGCCTGGCGTTACCCTGGCCACAGGCGCAGCGGCGATCAAAACGGCGCCTTTCTCGGCA
>CBDUDJ010000427.1:0-2598 GCA_965365885.1 uncultured Gammaproteobacteria bacterium | reverse complement strand
GGTGAGGCACGTGCAACCACCGCCACATTGACCAAGGATCCCGGCAATGCCGCAGTCGAGCGCGCCATCCATGACGGACGCGCCGAGCGGAACCTCGACAGATTCGCGCTCGCCGTCGGCCTGAATGTAAGTTACTACGGGCACTTCAGGCGGCCAGCGACAATTGGCAAACCGGCTCGCACTCGTTCATCACGCCAGTTAAACTGGCTCGTTTGGCCAACAATTTAATCCTGTGATCCTCGATCTGCATACGCATTCCATCAAGTCTGACGACGGTCGGGCAAAGGTCCAGAATTATTGCCAATGGATCAGGAATCGCGAAATTCCGATCGACGGCTTTGTGCTGACCGAACACAGACAGTTCGATCTGGAGTCAGACTATTCCAGTTTGGCGAAGTCCTTCGATCTTTGCATCCTCAAAGGTGCCGAGGTCGAGACCGAATATGGCCACGTTCTGATATTCGGTGTTACCGAAGCCCTCATGGACGAGTTCGATTTCAGCGACATTCATCTACCGCTTGCTCAGGTGATCGAGGCGACAGCCAGACATGATGCAGTCCCGGTTCCCTGCCATCCCGGTCGCAAACGCGTGGGTATGCATGCGCATCTGGCAGAGCTCGGAGTTCCTGCAGGTGTGCGGATCGTGGAAGTCTACAATGGCGGCAGCCGGGATCAGGAGGACGCCATTTCTCACGCGATGGCTGCTGAACACAGCTACCTCGGTGTTGCTGGGAGTGATGCGCACATCGTGAGTCACATCGGTCGTTGCGCAACACGTTTCCCTGGGGATATCGCTGATGAAGGCGACCTGGTGGAGGCGCTCAACGCTGGCGAGTTCGAGGCACTCACCTTCCGAGAAAGCCAATGAGCACACTGGCAGACATCGACGCTCTGCGCGCTGAATTCCTCAACAGGGACTTCGACGTGCAGACTTTCGTCTTCAACGCTACGCAACTGGCAGACTATGCACTCGCGTGCGGCGAAACTTCCGCCAGCTACACAGACCCCGCGAATGAGAATTTTCAGGCTCCGCCGACGTTTCCAACGAGCCTGCAACCAAAACGCAGATTGCCCGAGGGTTTCCCCAAATTACCGGGTCTGGGCATGGACGCCGGTAAAGCTGTCGCGCCAAAGCTGCCCATCCGGCCCGGCGTCGAGTTGACCGGGCGCACCCATCTGCATGACATTTACCGCAAGACAGGACGCTCTGGTCAGATGACGTTCTACGTTACTCGAATGGAGATCTATGATCCCGCAGGCGTGCAACTTGCCACAGCGGATACTCGTGTCGTCATTCGCGAAAAACCTCCGACGCGGGACGACACGTGAGCATTACCACCATTAGCGAAGTTGAGTTTGGCGAAGATCTGCCGGTTTTCGATCCCGATACGAGCCTGCAGAACGTCATTCGTTTTACCGAAGCAGCCGGTTGGCGCGGATCCCGCTTCACCGATCACGAAGCAGCCCGCAAAGAGGGGCTGCCCGGAGCGCTGGTACCGGGCATCATGAGCCAGGGATTCCTCGCTGCCATGATCCATCGCTGGGCACCGGCAGCAATCATTACCAATGTGGATACTATCTTCCGGGCGCCCGTGATCGTCGATGAGACTTATCACATCAACGGCGTCGTTACCGATGTCGATTTAGATGCCGGTACTGTGGAAGTCGATCTGACGGTGACTAACGAAAAAGCCGAAACGCGTGTTTTCGGTACTGCCGCTGTCCAACTACCGGCTTGACACTCCCTCGGCTTTCACACCCGCTCTCAGACGGGTTTGAACAGAGGAATCGACAACTCTTCATGAGCCTCCCATTCGACGACCACGGACTGGCCGATCTCGAGCTGCGTTCCGGGATCTGCCAGCCCGACCACGTTTGACAGAATTCGCGGACCTTCCTCGAGATCTATCCAGGCAACCGCGTAGGGCACCTGCGCGCGAAAAAACGGATGGTAGCTCTGTCTGACTACGCTGAAAGTGTAGACGGTGCCTCTGCCCGAAGCCGTTCGCCATTCCAGATTGCTGCCCAGACAGTGCGTGCAATGACGCCGGGGATAAAACACGATGCCGTCGCAAGCGCCGCATTGCTGGTAAGACAACTGCTGATCGCGCGTGCGCTTCCAGAATTCCGCGGTATCGGCTTCGGTCAGTTTCGGCAGTGGTCGTCGCGGGGGTCGCTGAGGCTCACTCATATCAATCTCTCCCCAGAACAACGCTTCCGGCACAATGCCGGGAACCCAGCATGCCACCGTTGCCGTGAGCAATCGCAAGTCTTGCATCGGGCACCTGTGAGCAGGACTCGCCACGTAACTGTCGCGCTGCTTCGATAAGCAGAAAGATCCCACGCATTCCAGGGTGGTTCGATGACAAGCCACCGCCATCGGTGTTGAGCGCAGGACCATCTTGCGGACGATCGAAGCGCAGCCGGCCATCTTCCACCCAGGCTCCCCCTTCGCCTTTAGCACAGAATCCAAGATCCTCGAGCAACGCAAGCACAGTAATACTGAAAGAGTCATAGATCATGGCAATGTCGATTTCCGCTGGAGTGATGCCTGCTTCGGCAAACGCCGTGGGACCTGATTGAGCCGCGGCACTGATT
>CBDUDJ010000426.1:0-2605 GCA_965365885.1 uncultured Gammaproteobacteria bacterium | reverse complement strand
TGGGCGGTCTCGGCGGCTGTCCATTCGCACCAGGTGCTGCGGGCAATCTGGCAACAGAAGATCTTGCGCTCCTGCTTGAACACAGCGGCTACAGCACCGGCATCGATATCGCTAAACTGCTCGATGTGGTGGAACTCACGCGAGGTCTCGTAGCCCACGACCTCGGTGGCCGTTCTCTCGCATGGCAGCTCGGCAGAACAAAGGCAGCATAAGCATGGCATACAAACTGGGTGTCGATGTCGGCGGTACCTTCACCGACGTATTGTTAGTCGAAGGAGGCTCCGGCGGAGTGCATACCGCGAAAGTCCTTTCGACACCGCATGACTCATCAATCGGTGTGTTAAACGGAATTACCCGCGTCTGCGAGGACGCTGGCATCGATCCTCACGAAATCAATCAGGTTACCCACGGCACAACCGTCGCCACCAACGCCGTGTTGACCGGCCGTGGCGCTCGAGTCGGGCTGGTGACTACGGCCGGCTACAGGCAAACCCTGCAGATCGCCCGCTCTTTTGTACCCGGCGGCCTCGGTGGTTGGGTGGTTTACAACAAATCCGAGCCGTTGGCGCCGCTGGAGTGCACGGTTGAAGTCCCCGAACGCACCGGTGCGGACGGCACGATCGTGCAGGAACTCGATGAGGCTGCGACGCGCAAGTCACTGCAGGCACTCAAGGCAAAAAACATCGAGGCTCTCACGATTTCTCTCATAAACAGCTTCACCAACCCGACCAACGAGCAGAAGGTAGCGGCCCTTGCAGCGCAGGAACTGCCGGACATACCGGTGTCGATCTCTTCAGAGGTCATTCCCGAACTGCAGGAATACGAACGCACGATAACTACAGTGGCCAACTCCTATGTGAGGCCGGAAGTCTCGAAATACATCGACAATCTGCAGCGTGAACTCAAAGAGAGAATGGCCGGTCCCCGACTCTCCATCCTCAGATCCGATGGCGGCTTGTCTACCGCTTCTTCAGCCGCCAAATACCCGGTAAACCTACTGATGAGCGGACCCGCAGGTGGGGTATCCGGTGCGCTGTGGGTTGGCAAGCAAGCCGGTTTCGACAATCTTCTGACCTTTGATATGGGTGGCACGTCGACCGACGTATCGCTCATTGAAAACGGCAAGGCGTTAGTACGACGGGAAACGACTGTCGGCGACATCGTCGTCAGAGCAAGCTCGCTCGATGTGCGCACAGTCGGTGCCGGTGGTGGCTCGATTGCCTATGTTCCCGAACTTACCGGGGCTTTGCGTGTTGGTCCTGACTCAGCCGGCGCGGAGCCAGGACCTGCGGCTTACCAGAAAGGTGGCACAAGCCCCACGGTTACCGATGCCAACGTGGTGTTGGGCTATCTGCCGGCTGCGCAAAAACTTGGTGGTGATATGCAGATCAGCGCTGAGCTCGCCGCTGAGGCGGTGCAGCAGATTGCCGACGCCATGGGGCTGTCTTTGCACGAGGCAGCCGAAGGGATCGTGAAGATCGTGAACGAAAACATGTTCGGCGCCTTACGCCTCGTGTCAGTCGAGAAAGGCTACGATCCGCGTAACTTTGCCCTCATCGCGTTCGGTGGCGCTGGCCCATTGTATGCCAACGCGCTGGGCGTGCTGACGCAAGCCGGGCCGGTGATCGTGCCGCCAGGACCAGGGGTGCTGTGTGCTTACGGCGATGCGACTACCCGCCTGCGCGACGAAGCATCCCGCACTCTGATTTCAAAATTCAGCAACATTGGTGCCGATGTTGTGATCACGGAGCTCCAGCAGCTGGAACGACTCGCCCGGGATGCAATGCTTGCGAAAGACGGTGACGGCGGCGAACAGCAGGTGTCCGACGCAGATATTTCGGCCCAGTACCAGGTAGACGTCCGCTACAACGGCCAGGGACTTGTCCTCACCGTGGATACCAGCGAAGAGGAATTGCTGTCAGCGAACTTCGCGCAGATCGCAGAGCGCTTCGACCAGCTGCACGAACAGCTTTTTACCTTTGCACTCGACGCTCAGAAAGAGTTCGTCAATCTCAGAGTTGTTGTGGAAGGTCCGGAAACTGTGATTGAGGTGCGCAGAGAAGATAGCGCAAGCAACATGCAGGAGGCGGTTGTCGGTACGCACAGCATCTTCGTCGACGGCAAGGACCACGATGCGCGCCTGTTCGACCGCACAAAATTGAGTCCCGGAGACGTGATCGATGGGCCGGCTGTAATCATGGAGATGGACGCAACTACATTGATATTGCCGGCGCACAAAGCCGAAGTTGATTCGACCGGGAATCTACTGATAAGACCCGATTCTGCAGCACAGGTGACCTCATGACGGGAACAATTCTGGAAACCAACGACACGCCCTTCAATCGCCTTGAGGTCGATCCCGTCACGCTGGATATCGTGGAGAACGCCTTGCGTAACGCTCGCGTGGAAATGGACGCAACGCTCTTTCGCACTGCTATGTCGCCCGGCATCCGTGAGCAGGGCGATGCGTTTCCGATGATCGCCAATCGCGACGGCAAGATGGTTGTCGGCCAGTTCGGTTCGTTCATTCCCGGTTTCATGGCAGCCTATGACGGCACTGGTTTCTACGCTGGCGTTGGCAGCGATTAAACGTGGCCCGGCACTC
>CBDUDJ010000425.1:0-2616 GCA_965365885.1 uncultured Gammaproteobacteria bacterium | reverse complement strand
TTGCGGCAAACCCGGTCGCGGCTCTGGCCGCGCGCTCGACAAGTTCCTCCTGGCTGAGTTCTCGATCACCACTCAGAATGCGGCCTTGCAGATTGGTCATGATCCACCTTCCATAGCGAACACAGGAAGAATAAGCCACGTTTCCGGAACGTCGTACATATCATGAACCTGTACGTCACCCCGGCTGTCTGGGCGCTGATCAGACGACGCGTTCTGCGCGCAGCAACTCGATTTCAGCACGGTTGAATCCCAACTCGAGCAAGATCTCATCAGTATGCTCCCCCAGCAATGGCGGCCGCGTGAGTTCACGAGTCATGTTCGACGCGGAAAATTCAATGGGCGTACGCGGCAACGGATAAGGTTGATTCAGACCCGGGAACATCATACTCACCAGATACTGCATCGCCTGTACCTGCTCGTGCACCAGCGTTTCTGCGGGTTTCAATACTTCACCGCACGGAACACGGGCCTGATCGAGCAACTCCAGCACGTCGGCGGTGGAGCGGCTGCGCGTCCACTCGTTCATGACATCGCTGATGTGTTCCGCGTGTTCTCCACGCAACGCATCGGTGGCAAAGCGTGTATCGGCAACATACTCGGGTTTGCCAATGAGCTTGGCCCAGCGGGCGAACAGCGGCTTGCCAACCACGCTGACCATGACCCAGCCGTCCAGGGTCTGGTACACATCCGACGGTGCGGCAGTCTGGCCACGATTGCCGGTGGCCACTCGATTGACCTGGGTCAGTGCCTGCTCGATGAGCGTGCCGCCGGCGATGGTCAGCGCCGATGCAAGCAAAGCCCCTTGCACGTGCTGCCCTTCTCCCGTCCGGTCCCTGTGCATGAACGCGGACAGCGCACCGACAGTGTTGAGCGCGCCGGTCATGAAATCCACGTACGGAAAGTAATTCTTGCTGGGCGCGTCGGGTGAGCCAGTCAGATGCAAATTGCCCGACAGCGCTTGCGCCACTCCGTCGAAACCTACCCGTTCCCCAAAAGGACCTGCCGCCCCGTACGCAGTGCTCGTCACCAGAATGATGTCCTCCTTGATGCCACACAAACTCTCATAGTCCAGGCCGATATCCACCACGCCCGAGGGTGTCAGATTGGCAACTACCAGATCGGCGCTGCGCACCAGCCGTTCGAGCACCCGCTGCGCACCGGGCTTTTTCGGATTGAAGGTAAAGCCTCGCTTGTTTCTGTTCATTTGCAAAAACAAGGCGCCGATCTCACTCCCGTCTACCTCAGCTACCGGTGAGGTAAAGCGGTCTTCACTACCGTCGACCTTTTCGACCCTGATCACGTCCGCTCCGAGGTCGGAGAGCATCGCGCCGCAAAACGGACCGGCAATATACCGGCCAAAATCGAGCACGCGTTTACCTTGCAACACACCCATGGGTGACACCCTCCATTTGCCTCAACACCCGGAAGATCGCACATATCACGATGTTGTGCATTTACCCGTCAGTTCGGTAACTGGTGACGCGCTCTTGCGCCGGCAACGGGCCACCGAGAAACGGTTAGTGGTCTCACAGGCAAATCGCGTTTCCCGGCAACCGGAATGGCGACAGACGACCACCCAGCCCCTGCTTTCCGTTGCTTCATGATGGCCGCATTCACTGTTGGCCAGACAGAGAGTCGCCAGGCGAACCGGAGTAACATGATCGTCCAAAAGGAGGACGGCCCATGCTCACTCAAGACGACTATGAAACTATCCTGATCGACAAACATGCGAACGGCGTAGCCGTTGTAACACTGAACCGGCCGGACAAGCTCAACGCGGTGAATGCTGCGATGCACTACGAGCTCAGCCAGATATTTCTGGACGCCGAGGCGGATGTCGAAGTCAGGGCCGTGCTGCTCACCGGTGCAGGAAGAGCGTTTTGTGCGGGAGGTGATTTCGCGAGCGGTTCGGCACCAGGTGATGCTGGAGGTGGCGGCAACATGATGCGCGAAGCGCGCCAGATTGTGGACAATCTGCTCGATTGCACAAAGCCGGTGATTTCCGCAGTGAACGGCTACGCAATGGGTCTGGGCGCGACACTCGCGCTTCTGGCGGACATCGTCGTCGCGTCCGATAACGCCATCATTGCCGACACGCACGTCAATATGGGCATTGGCGCCGGTGACGGTGGTGCAGTGATCTGGCCGTTGTTGATGGGCGTCAATCGTGCCAAGTACCACTTGATGACCGGCGAACGCCTGTCGGCGGCCGAAGCCGAACGCCTGGGTCTTGTCAGCTTCGTTGTAGAGCGCGATGCACTGATCGAACGAGCTACCGGGATTGCCAACCGACTTGCCGAAGGTCCCGGAAAAGCGATCTCTGCGTCGAAGGCACCCATCAACAAATTCATCAAGATGGTCTCGAACCTGGTACTGCCGATCTCGCTGAGTCTCGAAGAGTCCACCATGGCCAGCGCCGATGCAAAAGAGGCCGCGAAGGCTTTCGTCGAAAAACGGGAGCCAAAGTTTACCGGCCGTTGACTGGTGCGCAGTTTCCTGGTTTCGTAGGTCGGATTAGCGCAGCGTAATCCGACGTGACCTATGAACGCTCATTCCGTCGGATGCCATACGGCGCCAGTTGCTTCGGCCCCACCGTTTCCATGCGCTGCGGTTAGA
>CBDUDJ010000424.1:0-2616 GCA_965365885.1 uncultured Gammaproteobacteria bacterium | reverse complement strand
GTTATCAGAATGCGTGCTGGATCAGGTGCTGGCGCAGCAGGTCTTTACCGTAATCGTTACCGTTGGGAGTACGCACAACGGTGTGCACATGTTCCTGGCTGGGCAGGTCAGGCCCATCAAGGGCAACGGGCTTCTGATGGTCGTATTCGATCATCACCACCGGGCTGTGAATCCGGTAGTAGAAAATGCTCGCAGGATCGGTACCGCCAACCCAGGCGAAGCGGGTATCGTTCCAGTGGCGAACAATTTCTCTGAGCTTTATCTCGGCATGGCCGTCGCTCAAGTTACCGATGTAAAGAGTGATCAGCTCGATGGCGCGTTCACGTTGCACAGGTGTCAGTTGCGCAAGAGAAATTCCTGCGTACTCGACGATGGCGTTGTCCTGAAACAACTCGCCGCGGTTGTCGTTGGTTAATTTGTTTTGCTTGACGATAGCGACGGACCGCTGCGCATCATCGAGCGAGTTAATGAGTGCAAGTCCTGCTATGAGCTCCTCTTCGAGTATGGCCGTTCCGGCGAAGCGGCCAGTCGCGGCGCTGGTGGGCTCTGAGCCCATGAACATTGGCGTTACCACAACCTGATCACCGAGTAGGAAGTAGTTGATGATCAGGTGATGACCGTCGATCTGCCAACCCCAGGGCTCGGTCATTGACGGCTCACCCATGATCGTGAACCAGTAACGTTTCTCGCCGTATTGATCGTGATCTTCCATGAGATCGGCGAGGTGACCCTCCAGGCGCATGATGTCACGGCTGGTTTTAAGACCGCGCGCGCTCAGGCCGGCTGCCAGCATTTGCATGGCGGCGCTTGACTGGTGTTCGTTCATCTCCAGCAGACCCACCCCCTGACGCGTGGAGATGTGGATGTTTGCCCAGCGACGCCACTCCAGATCATCTACGGGAAAGAGCAGGCGCTCGCGTTGGCTCTCATCCAAACTGGCGATGAAGTCGTTGGCCGCAGCTACGACGGGTTGCGTGCTTACGCCGGTCGATTCGATGCGGAAGAGATCCGGTTCAATTGCGCCGTTCGCCGTGATGCCCAGGAAGGGTTCTTCCAGCATATTGTCTTCGACTATGGGCCAGATGATTTTCGACGCGGCTACGGGCTTCCAGATGGCAAGACCAATCAGAACGACGACAACCGTCGCGAGGCTAAGGGATATTTTCAGTAACAGTTTCATAGCGCAACCTTAATACCCGGTACTATGAGGGGTTGCACTGCTCTTTGACGACTGAGCGCTGTTGCTCGAGCTCCGAGTCGCTGGCGCGCGAGCCGGATTTTTCGAGCGCTTCCAGGCGCACCATCGCAACCTGGCAGAACTCGGCTTCAACCCATTCGTTGTAGGCCAGCAGCTCGGCTTTGACGTCTTTCGGATCGCTGCAATATTCCAGCACGCGATTGCGCGCGGCGCTAAGGGCAGCCGGCCGTTCTTCCTTGGCAAGGTAGCTGCGAGTGCCTCGGAAAGTGTCGCCGTGCCAGTCAGGTCTGTAGGAGCCATCTTCGATGCGGTAGACGGGCATCTGCTCGTGCAGCACGGCGAACTGTTGCCGCGCCTGTGTGCACGGTCCGATCAGTTCAGATAGCGGTATGTCGTGACTGCCTGCAGGATCGACACGGCCGCTACTGCCGGATGCGCGTTCGATCATGGGTGTCTGTGATGTGTCCGCTTGTGAGGACGAGGGTGGCTGAATTTTCACGAGCGTGGTCTCGATGTCCAGAGGTTTGACATCGCTGAAATGCGCTTTGCCGTCACTGTCATACCAGCGGTGAACTTCGGTAGCCCCGGCAGATCCGGCCAGACAGAGCGTGAGGCAGAAAATCACCTGGACCCCATTAAATCCCGGTTCGCGGCCGTGTCGTTGCAAGCTCAATTTCCGCATAGCGTCATCATACCCCCAATCGCCAGTTCCGTAGATTCCCACAAATCGAGGAACATTCTTACGAGTGATAAGCAAGGAATTTGCAGAGATATGCAAATCAGATGTGACTAACGCAGCGGAATCGTTGTGGCGCTATGTGTGGATGAACCTGTTTTCCGGGTCATGCGGCGCGCGTATGATGCATTCTGCCGGAACTTTTTCGCCCGCAACTTCTATTTCGTACTGGCCCGCCAGCATCGCTTTGCGTGTAAGTGGCACATCTTCGGCCACTATTCCGCTGACGTAGCCTAAGCCGAGTGAGGCGCCAAGCGTGTGGCCGAAGGCCCCGGAAGTGATATGACCTGCGCGTCTTCCGTCACACCAGATAGGCTCATCGTGGTAGAGCAGGGGTTCCGGGTCTGCGAGCCGGAACAGGCCCAATCGGCGCATCACGCCGGACTTTCGTTGCTCACGCAACGCGTCGATCCCGCAGAAGCCACCGGGTTTGTTCCAGTCGATGGTGAAGCCGAGCCCGGCTTCGAGTGGCGAGTCTTCGTCGGAGATATCGTGGCCCCAGTGTCGGTATGCCTTTTCCATGCGCAAAGAGTCCATTGCGTGATAACCGGCGTGCACAGGCGATGATTCAGCGAGTGCGTCATAGACGGCGGCCGCATCGTCCCAGGGAATGTAGAGTTCCCATCCGAGTGTGCCAACGTAGGTGATTCTCGTGGCTCGAAGCGCTCGCCCGGCGAGCTCC
>CBDUDJ010000423.1:0-2630 GCA_965365885.1 uncultured Gammaproteobacteria bacterium | reverse complement strand
GCATCTCGATATGGAGTCGATCTTTGACATCCACATCTTCGATTGCATAAAAACCCGCATTGACGTATTCCCAGTCCGGTTCACCATGCTCGCGTAACTCGCCTGTATGGCTGCCGGGAACAACTGCAAGGCAACCGTTCTCGCGAGTGGTGGGTGACAGAGCAGTCCATGTGCCGATAATTTTGTCGGCTGGGCGAATTCGGAAATACCGCAAGTCCTGATGCATTGGGTGACGCCCGTCTACGTCTGGCGGCTTGTTGAAAATATTTGTCGAAATACTGTAGATGTCATCGCCAATCAGGTCTCGCACACAGTTAAGAATTTTTTTCTCCAACGTGTATGCATATAGACCGGGGTCTTCTTCGAAGTTGATCATCTTATTGACACCGTGCAGAGGTGTCTTCGGCTCGATGGCGCCTTTCACCACCATGATGTCACGCATGATTTTCATGGCAGCTGGCGCTTTAACGTTGCCAAGCGCGAATTCAATGAACCGATCTTCGTAGTGGGCGAGCGCCGCAGGATCGATCAGATCCGAAATGAGGAGAAACCCGTCGCTCGCGTATTGCTCGAGTTCGGATTGAGTCAGCTGGCGCATTGTGCTCCTGTTAAGCGAAGGATATTCCTCAGCTGCGTTGCCAGAGGTTCTGAGAGCCGATCCGCAGTGCCCTGTTGAATTTGCTGGAGGCATTTTCCCAGGCAATCACCGCTGTCAGTTCGATCACCGCATCCTCGTCGTAGTGAGCGGCTACTTCGGCAAAGAGTTCATCGCTTACATCATCGCCGGATAACGTTATCGCATCGGCGTAAGCAAGTGCGGCCTTTTCTGCGTCGTCATAGAGCTCGGAAGTTCCGTAGTTGTCGAGAGAAAGTATCTTTTCATCACTCACCCCGACCTGGCTGCTCACGGCAGCGTTGATGTCTTGTCAGAATACGCATCCATTGAGGCTGGCCACGCGTCGGTTGACGAGCGCAACCAGTGCCGCGTCGAGCAACTCGCCGCTGCCGAGCGAACTCCACATGCCTCGCACAGCACGGAACAGATCGGGCCTTCGCGCATAGAGCAAATGGTTGTTCAGTGGCGCACCCCAGATTTCTGCCTGAGCGGCTAAAACTCTACCGATGTAACCACCTGCAGCGTCTGCATCGATTCCCGAAATCCGGCTCATTGTGTCGCCTCGATACCCGGCACGTCCGCAATCCGCACGGTTCGCTGCCAGCTCGGATGAACCTTTGGTGCTGTTAAGGCATTCACCACTTCGAATTCCAGATTCAGCTCAGTCACCACCTCTTGCGGCCGGACTGTCACCTGCGTGCTGCCGTGAGCAGGCACTTCAAGCAGATCCGGGTGCTCGAGAAACGTGTAGTCCGTCGTATTGCGCAGCATCAGTCTGGCGCTCGAATTGTTCTGCAACGTGAGCCTGATGATTTCGAGATCTGGCAGGTAACTCGCATCGGCGACCTCCAGGGAGGCACTGAGCAGTGGTGTGAGTTGGTCACCGCGGCCGATGAGCAGATTCTTGAACCAGACGACGGTTCGCTGCGCGAACAGCGCATCCTTGATGGCCTGGGCGCTGCGCTCCTTCGTGAACACGAGTGTCACCGGCCGGTGGCCGCCCGTTGCCGGTGGGTAGTCCCAATCGATGAGATTGTGGACATCCGATACCCCGAGAATTGTTAACTTGTGGTCCAGCGCCAACTGCAGTGCTTCTTCGGAGTAAGTGTTGCCGTTGGCCACTTCTATGCCGTGCAGATGTCCTGCGCGGATCAGTGTGCTGTGGAAATCAGTCATGCGGGCGATCGCATTCTTGTAGATGCGCGTGTAGTAGGGGTGGTTCCAGAAGACGAATGCACCCTGTGCGCTTGCTGCTTTTACCGCTTCATCGGCCGGCCAGCGATTGGCCACCTGGTAGTAGGCGACAGGATCGCTGGCGTCGGCCGGGGCATCTTCCACCTTGAGCAGAGCATTGGCATCGCTGATGAACACGGCATTTATGTGGCCGGCGGGTGCAGCGCGCGTTATCTCCGAACCCGGAATGACGATCAGCTGCGAACCAGCGGCTGCGTCGCTTGCTTCGCTGTAGGACCGGTTGCGATCCGGATGTGGAATGTCTGCACGGTGGGGTTGCCATTCAAGGTGTTCGGTGACTGCCATAGCATCGAGGCCATCGCGTAGCGCTTCGCCGATTCGGATGCTCGGCCAGACGTGGCCGTCGGAAAATACACTGTGGGTGTGCAGATCCACAACGAGGGTCTCATAGGTTGCAGTAGCTGGAAACTCGATGATCCGCGCGTCGCCTGCAGGAGGCGTGCGGGCTGGTCCATGGCCGAATGAAGTGCTCGCGCACAGCGCAGCTACGCCGACAAGGATCCATTGCTTCGTTGTACGACTCGATGCAGTCATGTTGGTGCTCCGATGAGATAAGGCGGCAAGCTCATAGCGCTGCGCCGCCAGGCTCAGGTTTTGGCAGGTGCCGCCGGTCGCGTTCTCCGCTCACGCGGTTTTGCGCCAGTCATATCCAGCAGATCTTCGGCGAGTGGGACAAGGTCTTCATAGCTTGCCTGCGTGCCGAGTTTTACCCCTTTGTTAACCACCACCTGGGCTCTTGAGAAATTTCCACCGGCCGCAT
>CBDUDJ010000422.1:0-2638 GCA_965365885.1 uncultured Gammaproteobacteria bacterium | reverse complement strand
AATCACGCTTCCCCATTACATTTTGCCGATTTTTTTCCTCTAACACTTGCGGGTTGTCGATGTCGAAAAGTGTCTCTGCGAGATCCCGGCAATCCACGTCAATTGCCTGCAGCGCGTCTAGCCAGCCGTGCACACTTCGGTGACCGGCCGCAAGATACCGGGCAAGCGCTGGTTGCAAACCACTGTGCATGGCTAGAAGCAGATTCTGCCGCCGCTCACCATCATGAGCGCATGCTACCTCGGCTTCGCTGAGCGTCAGAGCTTCCAGCAGCCGTACAAAAAGCTCCGGCACAACTCCCGGGCTGTCTCCCGGACACACCACTGCATAAGCTGTTGTGCAGTGATTCAGACAGGCGTTGATACCAGCCAGAGGACCGAGGTTGCCGCTGGGTTCATCTGCGATAACTGTTGCATAAGCAAGGTAGCGCTGCTGGTTGCGGTTGGCGCTGATGAGGACACTGTCAGAACATTGGGCAAGTGCTGTGTGAACGTGGGCGACCATCGGGTTGTTGTGGTAAGCCAGCAGTGCTTTGTCGGCACCGTCGAATCGGCGGCTGGATCCGCCGCACAGTATGATCCCGGTGACCTGGTTGTTCACTCTGGGAAGCGGATCGTTCGAGAATCGAGATTAACGCGACTCAGCAGCTCGTTGAAACGTGGATCTTTGCGCAGGAACGAAGACTCGGCCGACCAGAGAAATTCGATGTCCTCGGTCGTGAATCCCGAATCGAAGTCCCTGACCGCACGATCCGCGTCCTCGTAGAGCACCCAGATGCCAAACCAGAGATTTCTCGGAATCCTGCCTTCGGCTATCGCATTTTCCAACACGACCGCGCTGTCTGCTCGTGCCGCGGGTTCGGTCAATCCACGGATAAAAGGGTCCACCCACTCACCGGCCATGCCCAGACGTTCGAGGATAGAGCGAGCGGCATCGTACCGCTCGGTTCGTAGTGCGTAGAGAATGTACGGCTTGGGTTGCGTGGTTTCCAGATACCCCAGCTGACCGGCTACCTTGTATGTCCTACCGGCGGCTTCGTTGTCGTCCACACACAGATAGGCCCACGCAAGTCGGTCGTTCAGTACGGCGGACAGTGGTTCTATCCGCGTCGCCTCAAGAATGTGGTCAAGCGCGCCGGAGTAGTCGCCCATCTGCGAAAGGAGCCAGGAGTACCAATAGTGTCCCAGGACGTTTTCCGGATCCTGTTGTAGTGCGGTTTTAAAGAGCAGTTCGGAGTCCAGCCACTGCTGTTGATGCATCAGCATGAAGCCTTCCAGCACATCGACGTCTACAGCAAGTATGGGATCCAGCTGCGACGCGACTTCGGCACTCTGGCGCGCCATGTTGAACTGCTCGAGCAGCGATTCGTCCGTCACGATGGCTTGCTGACCGGAGTAAAAAGGTTTCAAGACGACGGTTTCGGCCAGTGCGATGTGAGCTTGCGCGAACTCGGGTTCCAGGGCGATGGCCTCATGGAGCAGTTCGATTGCGCGATTGATTCTGAGGACTCCGCGGAGCGACCATTGATATCTTGCTTCCAGATACTTTCGGTAGGCCTCATCATCAATGTTGGTAAGTCCATTTTCCGGCGTTAACGCGAGAATTCCCAGCTGTGCCTGGACGGCTTTTGAGAGTGCGCCTAGCGCATCGTCACGTAACGCAGAGAGATCGGCCGATGAGCCTTCGATCTGTTCGGTCCAGACGTTCGTCCCGAGATCCGAATTCACCAGGCTGAGCGTCAGCGCCACTGTAGAGCCACTTTGTGCAAGTGAGCCTTCGACAAGGTAGTCGGCATCCAGCTGTTCACCGATGTCGCGAATATCCAGGCTGGCATTGATGTTAAACGATGATCGACGGGCAACGACGCTCAGATCGGGAGACCGGGTGAGAGCGCTGATCAGGTGAATGGCTATGCCTTCGCCACCGGTTGGCAGAGCTGCTGCGGACTTGGTGACTGTGAGAGGCAACACGGCAATCGAGATCCGCTTTGGCTCAGCCTGCTGCCAGAACAGAAATATCCCTGCCAGCGCGATACCGCCAACCATGGCAAAGATGGCTTTCTGCCACGTGTTGCGAGTGGCGGCTTGAGCCGTCGCAACAGGAATTACATCTGCGATGAGTTCGTAACCATGACGTGGAATAGTGCGAATGAAACTCGGATTTGTTCGTTCGTCGCCGAGGCAGCTGCGTAAGAGCGAGATTGCCCGGGAGAGAACCTCATCCCCCACGATGGTGTCGTGCCAGACTTCGCTGAGCAGTTCATCCCTCGTGACGACTTCACCAGCTCTGGTGGCGAGGCAGACGAGCACATCCATGACTTTGGGTTCAACGTGATGGGTCTCGTCGGGGGTGATGATTTTCTCTTTACGAGGCAGCACCCGGTGCGGTCCCAGATGAAACCCATTGAGGAGTTCGGCCCTCTCCACTTAGCGCAATCCCTGCCAGGCTTCGCGCTCTGTGCCGTTCGGGTCATTCTGCAGGGTTGATTGTTCGTCGAAACACATGGTTGCCCGATCCTGACTGTCGTAAGACTGCCAGCCCGGATCACCCGAACGGATGAACTGAGTCCATGCAGCATGCATCGCGTCTGCCACACCCTGCGGCGTGCCGTCGAACTCGATGATGCAGCGCACGGGCTTG
>CBDUDJ010000421.1:0-2643 GCA_965365885.1 uncultured Gammaproteobacteria bacterium | reverse complement strand
TCGTGAGTTGCATATGCCCCAGGTCACGCTCGACTGGGTTGGCATGGCGGACATTCATCAGCCACTGCTGGTGCGCGATGGCCGAACCACCAAGCAGGTCCAGACCCGCGTGCAGATCTATGTTGACCTGGGCGATGAGCTTGCTAAAGGCATTCACATGTCGCGCCTGTATCTCATCTTAGACGAGCATTCCGAAACGCGGCCGCTCACCGCTGCGGGTTTGAAACTGCTGCTGCGCAGCGTGCTCGAGTCGCACCGGGATTTGAGTACCAAAGCCTACGTGCAGTTCGATTTCGACTACTACCTGCGGCGGCCGGCGCTGGTGAGTGACAACTCCGGTTGGAATTCCTACCCGGTGTCGGTCAAAGGCACGCTGATCGAGGGCAAGATTACTCTGGAGCTGAAGATTGCGGTGCAATATTCCTCCACCTGCCCGTGTTCGGCTGCGCTGGCAAGACAGCTCATTCAGCAGCAGTTTACGGAGGACTTTGGCGGTTCAGGTCAGGTTCCCATCAACGAGGTCGTTGCCTGGCTTGGTTCTGAGCAGGGAATCGTTGCGACGCCACACAGTCAGCGCAGTGATGCGAAGATCCTGGTGCAGCTGCGCGACGGGCTCGAAGAATTCCCCATTACCGGAATCATCGACGAAGTCGAAAGCACCCTCAAGACTCCGGTACAGACCGCGGTGAAGCGCGAAGACGAGCAGGAGTTCGCCCGCCTCAACGGGCAGAATCTGATGTTCATCGAAGACTCGGGGCGCAAGCTCAAGGATGTGCTGGCGAAAGATGACCGCTTGACGGATTTCTGGGTGCGTGTGGAGCATCATGAAAGCCTGCACGCTCACGATGCGGTTGGCGTGTTCACCAAGGGTGTAGCGGACGGCTATCTGCCAATCCCCTAGATTTCGGCTGCAAGGTGGCTGGCCGACGGCGAACAAGGGCAAGCAAGGGAAACGAGTTCTATGCACGACGTCGTCATCAGCGGTGCGGGCCTGTGGAAACCCGACCACACGATAACCAACGAAGAGTTGGTCGCGAGCTACAACGCCTACGCCGAGCGCTATAACGCAGACAACTCCGCGGCAATCGACGCCGGCACGCTTGTCGAAAAACCGCTCTCCAGCACCGAATTCATCGAAAAGGCGTCGGGCATCAAACGCCGGTATGCCTATGTCAAAGAAGGTGTGCTGGACGTCGACCGGATGCGGCCGAAAATCCCCCGCCGCGCAGAAGATGAACTTTCCCACCAGGCTGAAATTGCCCTCAACGCTGCGCGGATTGCGCTCGAGACTGCCGGCAAGACCGGCGCTGACATCGACATGGTGATCGTCTCTTGTGCCTACACGGAACGCTCGTACCCGGCCATCGCCATCGAAGTTCAAAATGAACTGGGCATTGAGGGATCGGGTTTCGACATGCTGGTCGCCTGTTCGGCTGCGACGTTTGCGCTGCAGCGGGCGCATGACGCAATCGCTGCGGGTTCTGCCCGCGGCGTGCTGGTGATCAATCCCGAACTCACCTCACCGCAGGTCAACTACACCGATCGCGACAGCCACTTTATCTTCGGTGACGTTAGTACCGCGGTGGTATTGGAGGCTGCAGACACCTGCAGCAGCGCCCACAGCTACGAAATTCTTGGTACCAAGGCGCAAACTGTTTTTTCGAACAACATTCGCTCCAACTTCGGCTACCTGGCACTTGCTGAAGATTCAGATCCGTTCGCCGACGACAATCTCTTTCACCAGAACGGCCGCAAGGTCTTCAAAGAAGTCTGTCCCATGGCGGCCGATCATCTGCAGGCGCAAATCGATGCAACCGGACTTGCTATCACCGATATCAAGCGTTGGTGGCTGCATCAGGCCAACCTCAACATGAATCAGTTGATTTCCCGGCGCCTGCTTGGCCGGGATCCGGCTCCCGATGAGGCGCCCATTGTGCTTGATGAATATGCGAACACTGCATCGGCGGGTTCTATTATTGCGTTTTGCCTCTATCACGAAGATCTCAACGCCGGTGACTGTGGTGTCATCTGTTCCTTCGGTGCAGGCTACTCGATCGGCTCGCTGGTACTGCGTAAGCGCTAGCGGCGCGGACTGCCATCGAGACACCGGTGGGTAACGACTGGCTAAGAGGTACATGAATCCCCAATGAGCTCCATAAAGGATCGACCCTGGACGGAATACCACTCGTACCCGGTGGCAGAAATGCGCGAACGGGCGAGCAACTTCGCCGACGATCTGCACAGGCGGCGTACCATTCGCGACTTCGCGAACACGGAAGTCGCACCGGAGGTGATTCAGGATTGCCTGCGGGCGGCGGCCTCGGCACCCAGTGGTGCCAACCGGCAGCCCTGGCACTTCGTCGTGGTCACGGACCCCGCGATCAAAAAACGGCTGCGCGCCGCCGCGGAGACCGAAGAGCGCGAGTTTTACGCCAACCGCGCGCCACAGGACTGGCTGGACGATCTCGCACCGCTCGGTACCGATGAGAACAAACCGTTCCTCGAAGAAGCGCCTTATCTCATTGTGGTATTCGCCGAGCGATTTGCCGTATCGGCGGACGGCAGCAAGCACAAGAATTACTACGTCTCGGAATCCGTTGGAATTGCGACAGGCATGCTGCTGGCAGCGTTGCACAACGCAGG
>CBDUDJ010000420.1:0-2680 GCA_965365885.1 uncultured Gammaproteobacteria bacterium | reverse complement strand
GCAAATCCACAATTGTCGGTGGCCACGACCGGCAATCCGGCAATCATCGCTTCCAGCAACACAATCCCGCCACTTTCGCTGTACGCTGGATGGATCAGGAGGTCCGCGCCCTGCAGAAACAGCGGAATGTCGTCGCGGCCCGCAAAGAACGTCACACGTTGCGCAATCTTGAGTTCTTCGGCCATGTTGACGAACTGCCGCGGGTTGTCCTGACCGACAATAAAAAATCTGACACGGTTGAGGCGGGACGCCGGCAGCGATGCAACGGCGATCAACGCACGATCCAGCCCCTTGGTGATGAATCCCGAACCAATCATCAAAATCAGCAACTCATCATCTGCAATTTCATGCTGCTGGCGAAACTCGCTACGTCGACGATCCCGACCAGGCGAGCACTTTCTATCGAGGGACACACCCGGCGGCAACTGATGGAATCTGTCGTCCGGCGTATCGTAAAACCGTTTAAACGCCGCCTTCTGACGATCGGTGAGCAACAGGATTCTGGTATTTTCCTCAGGATCGAACACCGCATGTTCGAATCTCGAGAAGAGCCGATAGCGCGCTGTAAACCGGTACAGTGGCGCACGCAACTCGCGAGCTTTTTCCTCAAAACAGGGATCCGCTGCGTAGTAAACGTCCAGCCCCGGCATTTTGTTGAAGCCCACTACACAGGCAACAGGGCGCCAGGAAAGATCATTCGCAACCCAGTCGGCGAACCGTTTGTAGCGCGAGTGGTTGGTCACGGCGGATACGGGCACTTCCACCACCTCAATTCCTTCTGGAACATCGCCTTCCCATGAAAGCGTATAGGCGCGAACATCATAGCCGCGCGCGCGGCAGGTATTAGCAACACGCAGAAAATCACGCTGCAACCCACCATAGGCAAAGAATTTGAAAAGCGTGAAGGCAATAATCTGGCGGCGCGCGTGCAGGAACGTTTCAAGATGGTCTACCGCACGCGATGCCAGGCGAAATATATCCGGATTCTGCGATACCTCGAGCCCATTACGGCGCCATTCTTCACGACGCGGCGAGGTAAGTAACTCAACGAGTTGCTGATTAAAGACAACCTGGTGAAATGGGACCTCACTGACGAGACCCGCATCGGCGTCCTGCAAATAACGTGCGTAACCACAGTTCTTCGTGACTAACGCAGGAACTCCAGCAATCATCGCCTCCAAAATGACCATCCCGGCATTTTCGTCATACGCGGGCAATACAAGGGCGTCTGCGGAAAATAGAAAGCGTGGCACATCGTCGCGGCCGGAGAGAAACCGCACCCGACCAATCACACCCAGACGCACCGCCATTCGTCGAAACGGTTCTGCGTTATCGTTGCCGATCACGAACAGGTGTGAACGATCATACAAATGTGCAGGTAGTGCTTTCAGCGCAAGCAATGCCCTGTCGAGACCCTTTTTGATGAATCCGGAGCCGATGAAAAGCAGCAGAAGGTCATCTTCCGCCAACTCGAACTCGGTGCGCAGCGCGCTACGGGCGTCTGCCGCATTCGCAGGCGCAACCCGATCCGGGTCGATGCCAGGTGGCAGGGCATGAAACCGATCCACGGGTGTCTGGTAGTGTTTGCGGAAGTACGGTGTCTGAATTTCCGAGATAGTAAGAATCTGCGTGTTGACAGCCGGATGGAAAACCGCCCGTTCAAACCGCGCAAAATGTTTGTATCTAGGGAGCGTTCGATAAAAACTGCTACGCTGAACGCGCGCCTTTTCTTCGAAGCAGGAGTCTCCTGCGTAGTACACGTCCAGTCCCGGCATTTTTACCATACCGACCAGCAAGTCCACGGGATGATCTGCGAGATGAGCGTGCACCCAGTCAGCGTACCTTTCATAGAGCCGATGATTGGTAAAAGCTTCAACCGGCACGAGTTGGACCTCAATGTCTTCCGGTATCTCTGCATTCCAGTGGATAACATACACACGGACCTTGTAGCCACGCTTGCGGCATTCGCGAGCGAATTTCAGCATGTCACGCTGGATCCCGCCGTGCGGAAAGTACTTGAAGAGGCAAAAACCAATCCGCCTTGTGCTCATCGGCCGATCACCTCGACCACACGATCAGGCTGCAGGTCACTCAGACAACGCTGATGGCCCAATGGGCATTCGCGCTGAAAGCATGGGCTGCATTCAATCGGCTCCTGCACAACTTGCGCCAGCGGGCCAAGCGGCGGCGTAAAGTCCGGCGAGGTGGGGCCAAACACCGCTATGACCGCTCGCTCCAGGGCACACGCCACGTGCATCAATCCTGAATCGTTGGTTATGACAGTGTCAGACAGGCTGATAAGGTCAAGTGCATCGATCAGCCGTGTTTTGCCACAGAGATTCACCATTCCGGCAGGAACCAGAGATTCGATTTCACTACAGACGCTCGCATCGTTCGGCGAGCCTATCAGCCAGACCTGTCGCCCCAGACCGACCGCATGACGCGCAACCGCGGCGAAGTGCTCAGCCGGCCAGCGCTTGGCTGGACCAAACTCTGCACCCGGACAGATCACGCTCACGCCACCGGAACAATTCAATTCATGCAGGCTGACGAGCGACGCTGCGTTGGCTGCATCGGCTTGAAGCTGCGGCAATGGATAAGGTTTGTCGAGCATCTGACCAGGCTCGATTCCCAGCGCCATGAAGCGTTCGATCATCAGCGGCAAGTGAGATTTCCGGCG
>CBDUDJ010000419.1:0-2691 GCA_965365885.1 uncultured Gammaproteobacteria bacterium | reverse complement strand
AAGAGTTGTGTCATCACCAGCTTTACCGGGCGATTCGCCTTGCGTGACAACGCCAGTGCCACTGGTTCTATCCAGACATGCGTTTTTCCGCCGAAACCACCGCCGATTTCCGACGATGTCACCTGCAGCTTGGCAATGTCCATCCCGAGCAATGTTGCGCAGACATTACGAAACGTGAAATGTCCCTGAGTCGTCACCCACAGTTCACCCTGGCCATCCGGACCGACGCTGGCGAGACACGCGTGGGGTTCTATGTAGCCCTGGTGAGTCTGCTCGGTGAGGTAACTCTTCTCGAGGATCACATCCGCCTGAGCAAAGCCTGCATCGACGTCCCCGTGACCGAACTGGGAGACTTTCGCAATGTTCGAAGGCTTATCTTTGTGGCGAATGTGCGGTTGCACGATGGGTGCATCCGGCGCCATCGCTTTGTCCACATCTGTCACATGCGGCAGGATCTTGTAGTCGATCCTGATCAGCTTGAGGGCTTTTCTTGCGGTTGCCTCGTCGATGGCGGCAACGGCGGCAACGGCATGTCCATCATAGAGCGCACGATCCCGCGCCATGCAGTTCTCCAGAATATCGAAGTTGCCGCGATTGCCGTTGGTCAGATCCGGCAGGTCACGGCTGGTGATCACTGCCTTCACGCCTTTGAGTTTTTCGGCGCGCGAGGTATCGATTTTGCGGATCTTTGCGTGTGCGTGGGGTGAGCGAAGTATGCGACCGACCAGCTGGCCAGGCGCGAAAGTGTCTGCACCGTAACGCGCCCGCCCGGTTACTTTGTCGAGCCCGTCCGGCCGCGGTGGCCGGGAGCCGACGACTTTGAATTCCTGATTGGTAAAACTCGTGTCGTGTGCCATCGATGCGTCTCCTGAATTGCGCGCCTACCGACGCTTTCTGACCGCCTTTTTCTGGCGTGCCTGCTGCTTTCTGACGTCTTTTGCCGCTGCATTCACAGCACGCACGATCTTGTCGTAACCCGTGCAGCGACACAGGTTGCCTGCCAGGGCGAAACGAATCTCTTCCTCGCTCGGGTTGGCATTTCTATCGAGCAACGATTTGGCGGCAATCAGAAATCCCGGCGTGCAGATACCGCATTGCAGAGCGGCATGCTCGATAAATTTCGCCTGCAACGGATGCAGCGTGTCGCCATCGGCCAGTCCTTCGATCGTCCCTATCTTGCGGCCTTCGGCCTCCGCGCCCAGGACAAGACAGGAACAGACGAGCTCGCCATCGACCGTAACACTGCACGCGCCACAATCTCCCGTGCCACAGCCTTCTTTAGCACCGGTGAGTCCCAACCGATTGCGCAACACATCCAGCAGCGTCTCCCCCGGCTGACAAACAAACTCCATTACGTCACCGTTTACGGTGGTTGCTACGTGAACTGAAGACATCATTTACCTCCTGCGCGCTGATAAGCGATCTTTGCTGCGCGCCTGGCGAGAACACCGGCCACGTCGGTTCGAAATTCAATAGTGCCGCGCATATCGTTTATGGGTTTACAGGCTCTGCCACAGGCCGCGGCCAGTTCCGCCATGGCATCATCGTCGAGCCGGCTACCGATGATCGCGTCGGCGGCTTGCGGCACCAGCACAACGGTGGCTGCCACAGCACCCAGCACAACACGTGCTTTGCTGACTTCACCTTTCGCGTTCAGAGTGAGGCAGACGCCGGCACTGACCACCGCGATATCCATCTCGCTGCGCGGAATGAAGCGCAGATAGGCATCTCCGGTTTTCGCCGGCCGCTTGGGCAGCGTGATTGCCTCCACGATCTCGCCTTTTGCCAGAGAGGTCTTGCCGGGTCCCGTGGCGATTTTTTCCACTGCAACGGTTCGCCGACCTTTGGGACCGACCACAACCGCTTTAGCTCCCGCGGCTACCATTGCGGGCACGCTATCGGCTGCGGGCGAGGCATTGCACATATTTCCAGCAATGGTGCAGCGACCCTGAATCTGATCCGAACCAATCAGATTGGCTGCTTCGACGACCCCCGGCCAGGCCTTGCACAACGCCGCTGATTTAGCCATCGCGGCTCCCGATACAGCAGCGCCTATGCGAAAACCACTTGCCGTCTGCTTGATCGACTGAGTCGCTTCGATGCGTTTGATGTCGACGATCAATTCAGGCTCGACCGCACCGCTCTTCATGCGGACCAGAAGATCCGTCCCGCCGGCAAGCACGAAGGCTTTGCCCTTCGCTTTCGCCATGAGCGACACCGCTTCGCGGGTCGTTGTGGGTGCTTCGTATCTCAATAGCCTCTCCTTTCAAATGTGCGCCGATAGTCCGCGACGACATCGGTATGAACCTAATCCTACCTGATCATCAAGGATTGGGAAGGCCATCCAGCATTCACACAAAAGAATTCGCCTGCGGCGGCAGGTAGTCTGCCGTGAGCCAGGCATAAGAAAGCCGGCATACGCCGGCTTTCTCTTCGCTTTTGCGCAAGGACTGATTAGAGCTGGTACTGCACCTCCACTGCCCAGGTCCGCGGCGCGCCCCAGCCCTGGAAACCGGAATTCGGCTGTACCAGGTCAAGCTGGTGTTCACGATACTCCTCGTCGGTCAGGTTCTTGCCGAACGCCGAGATGGTCAGAACATCGTCTTCGCCCACTGGCAATTCATAGGAGACGCGAGCATCCAAACGGCTGTATCCCGATTCGTAGACATCGCCAAAATCGAGGCTATTATT
>CBDUDJ010000418.1:0-2691 GCA_965365885.1 uncultured Gammaproteobacteria bacterium | reverse complement strand
ATCCTATTTCGTGAGTTTGCTGGTGTTGTGCTCGACGACTTGTTCCATTTCGCCCCCCACAAATTCACCATCGGGTTTCACTCCGAGAAACAGAAAATAGATGAAGTCTTCTTCGGTCCAATCCGCGAGGCCTTCTGCATCGATTGCTTCGACCTCGCCGTCACCCAGCGGTGCACCGGCAAATTCTCGATTGAGATCTGGAATCCCCAATGAATTGCGCGGCGTATGACACTCACCGCAGTGGCCAAGGTGACGCGCAAGATAGGCACCACGGCTAACTACCGGCTCAGTTTCTTCCGCCAGCTTCGGCTGTGACAAACCTGCAAGCTTGTTCCATCCAGCGAGCATCCACCGCCGCAACCAGGCTGGCACCTCATGGGCTGGAGCTGTGAACTCAACAGCAGGCAGCGTCATCAGATACGCGGCGACGTCCAGCACATCCTCATCCGTCATACCGGCATAAGAAAGGTACGGGAAGGCCGGAAAGTAGAACCCCCCCTGCGGGTCACGTCCGTGCTTGAGTGCCAACAGAAAATCTCTGCCACTCCAGCCACCTATTCCTGTTGCTCTGTCCGGAGTGATGTTTGGAACATAAAACGTGCCGAACTCCGATTCCAGCGCCAGGCCACCACTCAATGACTGAGGATCTTCAGATCCCTCATGGCAACTGACACAGCCTCCGGCGGCCACCAGATAACGGCCTCTGTCTATCGAGCCAGCCGATTCTGGAATGTCGATATTTACCGCTTGCGGCAAGACGAAGAGCCAGACCAGCAACACAGCTGCCACGATAAAACTCGCGAGAGTTATTACAGTTCTTCTTTTTGTTGCCCGACTGATCATTGCTCGTCTGATTGCTGCTCGCCTGTGTTCCGCCAGGATCCACCCGGCAACTCGCTTCGAATGTATTGTTGGATCGGTGTCGGCGATTTTAGCCTGATGCGTACCCGCGAAAAATTCTTTTTGAACGCTTTCTCAGCTGATCGTGACCTACACCCTGTGGCCGGGATTTCCCCGGCGCGGATCAGACATTTCTGCAGGAGATGGAGATGGCAACAGAGACCAAAAGTGTTGAGTGGATCGAAGAGAGGACGCTGGTAAAAATCGTCAATCTCAAAGTTGCCACTGTTTCATGGGAATGTGGCGCAAACGGCGAGGGTTGCACGATGACCTACTCATCTCCTGTCGTATTCAGACAGCACAGATATCCTCGGAATGTTAAACACTTCGTCAAAAGTTCGGCCAGTTGGCTGTGGGCATACGCTGCAGTGCTGGCGGCCATCTTCGCCCTGATTGCATTCAACGACGGCAGCACCATCTCTGGAATCGGAACCGCGGGGTGGCTTGTCATAGCCACCACCAGTGTTGGAGTAAGCATAGTCGCAGCAATTCTTCTGGGGTTTGATGAAAAATACAAAGTTGGCAAGCCATTACCGGTCGTTCAACCCACCCGTAGATTCGACGTGACGCTCAAAGTGTCGCGCAATTGCACGCAGGAGCTGGCCAGATTGTGGGCCGATCTGCTGCAACGCTGATGCTGTCCAGTATAGAGGCCAGACATGACCGAAGCGGAAACGGCGTGCAGCTGTATCAACAGTCTGCTAGTTGGTAAATGACGCTTCGGGAAAGTCCGCCGCGAGGCCATCAACTAATTGCTGTGTTGCAGCGTCGCGGGTTTCTGCCTCGGTGGCAAATATCGACTGGAAGAAACTCAACACCGCTATCTGGGTAATCATCTGCTGGCGGCCCGGATGAATCGCCTCCGGTAGCGGATTCATACTGCACAACGCAGGTGCGTCAGAGTCAAACACCACGCCATCACTCGCATTACCCAGCTCAGCAAAAACATTTTCACTGGTATCGCTCTCGAAATTGGCCAGTACTGCTGCGCAGCCAAGTGAATCGGGGTTCGACATGAATCGGGCCAACGGTTCTGCAACCGATGCGAAACTGGTGTGTGAACCTCCCTTTATCGTGAGTAAAGAGCCGTTTGTTACACGCTGGGGAATTGGTGCTGCGTTGGATTCATAGTCGACCAACGCATCGACGGTTCCCGCGATCATGAGAAACGGCGTTGCTGTGGTAGCAAAAAATCGTTTGGTAAACATATTGGCCGGACCGGCAATAGATATGGCTGCTTTGACTCTTGGATCACGCCGTTGTGGATGAAAGGTAACGAGTTCAGTCGTCAACCCGCCCAGCGAAAGTCCAGCGACGCCAATCCGCGACGGGTCGATTTTCCCGGAAAAGTGTTTCTGACTGCCTTCAAGGGCCATCGTTGAATCGATCAGAAAGCTCACATCTGCTGGCTGCTGAACGACATCTGCGGCCATGGGGCCACCCGGAGCGGAACGGTTCGATAGAGGATAGTCGGCGGCGACGACCACATAGCCATGACTTGCGAGGTTCTTCGCGATGTAGTCACCTTCCGTGCGATTCGACATGAAACCGTGGCTGTAAATAATCAGCGGGTAGGCGCCGTCGGAATTTTCGGGATACCACATGGTCGTGGCGAAACTACGCGAGGCGGATCCCGGGTAGTCGCCGTTGGCGGACGTCGGCCGGGAGGAATCGGTAAGCGCAAGATCGACCTCGCCTACCGCATATGGGCCAGGCACCAGCCAGCTGGCACTTGCAGACTCGGCAGGCGGGCGCTGCGGTTGTCTCGCCATATAGACAATCGCAAGGCCG
>CBDUDJ010000417.1:0-2724 GCA_965365885.1 uncultured Gammaproteobacteria bacterium | reverse complement strand
GCGCTGACGACCTTCGTCGAACCAGGCACCGCATTCGGCATGGTCGAACCGAGCTATTCGCTATATTCCGTACTGGCCGCAATTCAGAATGCCAAGACCATCAGCGTCCCGCTGGATGATTCCTGGGACATACCGAGGGACTTCGCTCACCAGCTCAACGAAGCCGGGGCGAATCTGGCATGTATCGTCAATCCGCACGCCCCGTCCGGCACGCTTGTCGACGCAGATCGAATCAGCCAGCTGGCGAATGACTTCAATGGGGTTCTGCTGGTTGACGAAGCGTATGTCGACTTTGTCGATCCAGCACTGCGTTATGACATCGTTCGTCTGAGCAGTGCGTTTGACAACTTGTTGATCCTGCGTTCGTTCAGCAAAGGCTACAGCCTCTCCGGATTGCGGCTGGGCTACCTGCTCGGAGATGCTACGCTGATCGAACCGATCATCCAGAAAACCCGTGACAGCTACAACATCGACGCTGTCAGTCAGATACTGGGTGTTGCTGCGATATCCGATCAAACCTATGCCGCGGAAACCTGGCGCCAGATCCGCGCAGCCAGACGCCAGTTGCGTGAAGATCTGCTCGAGCTCGGTTTTCGAATTACCAACTCCCAGACCAATT
The DNA here is from genome assembly GCA_965365885.1 of uncultured Gammaproteobacteria bacterium. Lineage (GTDB taxonomy): Bacteria > Pseudomonadota > Gammaproteobacteria > Pseudomonadales > Azotimanducaceae > SZUA-309. The sequence continues at coordinate 2,105 of CBDUDJ010000417.1, read as the reverse complement.
TTCTGCTGGCCGAAGTACCGATGGATTTCACTCGCAGCGCCGAGCAGATTTACCTGGCACTGAAAGCTGAGAGCATTCTCGTGCGCTTTTTCAGCGACCCGGCGATGGAGGACAAACTGCGCATCTCCGTGGGCACCCAGGCCCAGAATCAGCGCCTGCTGGCAGCACTGCAGACAATTTTGAACAGCCCTGAGCTTCCTGGTAAACAGCCCTGAGCTTCCTGGTAAACAGCCCTGAGCTGGGGTAAACAGCCCTGAGCTTCCTGGGGTAGACAGCCATGAGCAACGCTATCGACAAGTGCCGGCTCGCCGCAGCGACCATCGCGGCCATGCCCGAACGTGCGCATGTGCATCAGTTCAATGACCAGGCGCTGCGCCTTACCCGAACTCTGAGTGATGCCGTCGGTCTACAGCGTATCGGCGTACATCTGGTACGGCTCCCCGGTGGCATGGAAAGTACCCAGTTTCACTACCACGATTCCGACGAAGAGTTCATCTATATTCTCAACGGCCGTGGTATCGCCGACATCGGAGAATCGAGTTTCGATGTGAACGCTGGTGACTTTCTGGGATTTCCCGCACCTTCACCGGCACACCTCCTGCGTAACCCCTTCACAGACGAGCTGGTCTACCTGATGGGCGGGGAGCGCAATGCTGCTGACGTCGTGCACTATCCACGAATCAGGCGGTCAATGATCAAATCCCATGGCGTGCGCCGCTGGGTCGACTGGGACGACCTCCACGAAACCTAGCGTCGTGTCCCAGCATTAACGTTGCGACGTGTTGCAAAACACCCCTAGCCGTCCGAGGCTGCGTCGACCGATTCGAGCAGGCGATAGAGGTGTTCGAGCTCGATTCGCCACTGCGCCTGCAACCTCGGTTTCTGAAACTTAACCTTGCGCGAGAGATCCGCTGCCAGTTTCTCTTCCACGGCGACGATTTTTTCGAGAATCTCGTGTTCACCATCCACAGGCTTGTCTGTGACCGTGTGAGCTCCATCATCTGCCCCGGCTAACTCGAGATTCGTGCGCGCCGAGTCATAGAACTCGGCAAGTCCGGTAGTCTCCACAAGCTGGCCATTGGTGATCCACAAATATCGTTGCGCGATGGTTTCGAGGAAGCGTCTGTCGTGCGACGTAATCAGGAGGGCCGCCTCACTACTGAGCAATGCCTGCTCGAGTTGCTCCTTGCCTTCAATGTCGATGTGGTTCGTCGGTTCATCCATGAGCAGAAAGTTCGGCCGACGAATCGCATGCACGACGAACAGCAACCGGGCACGTTCCCCGCCGCTCATGCTGGACACCCTGTGGTTGTGAGTCTGATAGGCAAAACCCGCGTTGATCAAGCGTCCCCGAATCTGCTGTTCATCGAGTTCCACGCGATTGCGCACGAACAGCAACATGCTTTCATCACCGCTGACCTCGGCAAGTTCCTGATCGTAGTAACCCAGAGTGATCTGCGGACCGAAGCGAATCTGCGCATCTGCTGATGGCGCATGGTACTGACGCACGAGTGCCGAGATGAACGTCGTTTTACCGACGCCGTTGTGGCCGAGCAGCGCCACTCGCTCGCCCGGTCTGATCAGTAACTTATCGATGTTGAACAGTTCCCTGCCAGCCACCTCGACCGGCAGGCGCTCAACACTCACTGCCTGCCTGGCTTTCGTGTCTCCCAGAGACAACTCCAGAGCCAACGGTGAGCCGTCGGTCACGAACGTTTTCGCTGACTCGAGTCGGCTGACGCGTTTTTCCATGCTCTTGGCACGACGCGCCAGATCTTCGTTGTCGTAAACCTTGCCCCACGTTGCCAGGCGTTTTGCGCTGGCCCGCAGAGCATCGATCTTTTTTTCCTGCGCTGCGCGGGTTTTCGCATCTGCTTCGTCCATGGCCTGCAATGCAGCAGCAGCTTCGGTGTAACTCTGAGCGAAGCGGTGGAGGCGTCTATCCCGCAGGATTGCGGTCGTTGTCGTCACCGCATCGAGAAACGCGCGGTCGTGAGAAACCACGACACAGGCCCCGGCAAACTGCTGCAGGCGGTTTTCGAATACCAGCAACGTTGCCAGATCCAGGTGATTGGTGGGCTCATCGAGCAGCAGCAGTTCAGGCT
>CBDUDJ010000416.1:0-2740 GCA_965365885.1 uncultured Gammaproteobacteria bacterium | reverse complement strand
TTTTCAATTTCCCGCACGCGTTGCGAGCGCGCCGCATCCAGTCTTGCTGAGCCCACAACGTCAATCAGGTGGACACCAGCAGCCAGGCGGATGGAAAGTCGTGCAGCCCGGGCCACCGCCTGGCCACGCTTTTCCACGAACCACTTCGACAACGTGACGTTGACCACGAGATTGCCCAGCAGCGCACCGCCAATCGTCACCAGAACACCATTCAGCGCAATCCACTGCCAGACGGTGGCGACAAGACTGTGTAAGCCGAGTGCGACCACCATGACCAAGCCGCCGATCAGCATCAACGGGCGCGGCCCGAACCGATCGATATAAGAGCCGATGAGAAATCCGGTTATCCCCATCACCATCTGGCCGATCGATCGCGAGAGTGTGTATTCGGTCCTGCTCCAGCCGAGATCCTCGATCATCGGCAGCATGAAAGGACCCAGTACATAGCTGAAGATTCCCAGCGCGACAAATTGCGAGACAAAGGCGGCCGCAATAATGCGATAGCCATAAAAAATGCGGTGCTGAGCGACCAATGGGTACAATGCCTACTGACTGGCTGAATGGATAAATAGACGTTCGCCATTACAGCACACTTGGATTCGGGGGCGCCCATGCTGACTGTTTACACCGCGAAATCGATTATCACGATGAACGCCAGCCAGCCGCGCGCGACTGCTGTGGCTGTTCGAGAGGATCGCATCGTTGAGGTAGGCAGCCTCGAATCCATGCAACCGTGGCTCGCAGTTCACGACCATGTCATCGATGATCGGTTCGCTGACCACATCATCACGCCGGGATTCATCGACCCGCACCTGCACCCGACGATGGCCGCAGTCATTTTACCGATGCAATTCATCACCGCGATGGAATGGAAACTGCCGTGGGGAACCGTGCCACCGGTCACGACCGAGGCAGCTTTCGATTCCCGTCTCGCAGAGCTTTCCCGGGCGAAGTCCGATGCGGACGAACCGCTCTTTATCTGGGGCTACCACCAGCTCTGGCACGGCCCCATGTCGCGCTCCCGAATCGACCGGATTGCCGCGGAGCGACCGGTTGTGGTCTGGCACCGATCATTCCATGAGCTCTATATGAATGACGCGGCGCTGACGTGGTTGCAGATCACGCAGGCAGAAGCCGGCAACCGGAAACAGATCGACTACGCCAACGGTCACTTTTTTGAGAACGGACTTGGGTATGCGATCGGCAAGCTCAATCCATACATTCTCAGCCCTGAGAAGTACGCACAGGGCCTGCAGCGTCTGAAAGAAGTCGTCCACTACGGTGGCCACACAACCATTGCCGATATGGCGGTTGGCATTTTCGATTTCGCAATGGAGTGGCAAGCATCCAGAGAAGTCATCGACCGAGAAGATACGCCTTTCCGGGTAGCCATGGTTGCCAATGCGCTGGCACTGCGCAGGGATCACAAGGACGATGAGTCCATCCTTGCATTCCTGCAGGGTCTCCCCGAGCGCAACACTCCCCGACTGCTCTTCGGCGACCACGTCAAACTTTTTGCCGACGGCGCCTTCTTCTCACAGCTTGCTCAAGTCGGACCACCGGGTTACATCGACGGCCATCAGGGCGAGTGGCTGATGGCACCCGAGCAACTCGAAGCTGCCGCACGCGTCTACTGGAACGCCGGTTATAAAATCCACCTGCACGTAACGGGCGACCTGGGACTGGAGTTGGGTCTGGATATCCTCAGCAAACTGCAGTGGGAACGGCCACGCTTCGACCATGGCTTCACTTTCGAACACTTCGGCTTTTCCACTCCGGAGCAGGTTGCACGAATAGCCCGGCTTGGCGCTCACGTTTCCGCGAATGTCTACTACCTCCACGAACTGAGCGATATCTACAGCCGCGAGGGCATCGGTTACGAGCGGGCAAGCCAGATGGCGCGGCTCGGTTCCTGTGTGGAGCGCGGCATCTGTTTGAGCCTGCATTCGGATTTCACTATGGCGCCTGCCCAGCCACTCAACAGCGCCTGGGTCGCGGTCAATCGTATCAACTGCGAAGGCGATGTGATGTGTATAGAGGAAGCACTGACCGTGAACGACGCTCTTGCGGCAATCACAATCAATGCGGCAGAAGTAATCGGCATGGCCGATGAGGTGGGCAGCATACGTGCCGGGAAGAAGGCAGATTTTACCGTGCTTGCGGAAGATCCTCTCACCAGTGATCCGTTGCAACTCAAAGATATCCGGATCATCTCTACCGTTTTTGAAGGCCGCCCCTGGCCGATCGAGGAAACGGCCGGATGATTCCCCTGACAGTCATCGGTGGTTATCTGGGAGCTGGCAAGACAACCCTGATCAATCAGCTGCTGACCGGTGAACGCGGACGCCGTCTCGGCGTGCTCGTCAACGATTTTGGCGACATCAACATCGACGTCGATCTCATCGCACAGCACGATGGTGAAACGCTGGCTCTCACCAATGGTTGTGTGTGTTGCAACATTCGCGACGACCTGGGCGCGGCGCTGGAATCACTGCGCTCGAGAAAGATCGACCACGTGCTGATCGAGGCGAGCGGCGTTGCGCAACCTGCGAAGATCGCCGATTACGGTCTCACCTGGCCAGGTTATGAACTCGCCGGAACTGTGGTCCTGGTCAATGCGAAGATGTTGCAGAGCCAGTTGCAGGACAAATTTGTCGGTGAACTGGTAGCTGCGCAATTGCAACAGGCTGATCTTCTCGTCAGTGACGCTGGGCGTGCTCGCCTGCAGTCAAGAGGAGGG
>CBDUDJ010000415.1:0-2751 GCA_965365885.1 uncultured Gammaproteobacteria bacterium | reverse complement strand
ACTACTTGTCGGGATTTCTTCATCAACTTGGAGCAAAATACATTCTGAAATTGATCAGAATAAGTTGTCCGTTGGATATCTGTTTTGAAAGAATCAAGGAGCGTAGCGCTGTGAATCACTTCAATGTTCCAGTCGAGAAAATCGAATCAATAAATGTTGCGTCACACAATGTTAAACTTGATTGGAGTTTAGAAATCGACAATACCGGACCGGCGCCAGAATCAGAAATTTTGACGTTATTTAAGAACCTTAGAATGGAATCACATGCCTAACATAAAGTTCAAGCCGATCGTTACGCTCATTCGGTCTGCGATCCCGGCGCTTCGCTTTCGGTCTGTCAGCTGCTTAAGTAGTTGTTATGCACCTCTCCATTCCAGTGGCAGGCAAACACCTGTATTATCTGAACTTACAAAATTTGAGGTTCACAATGACTAAGATTGATGAAAGGGCCGAAGAGATAATCGCTAAACATCCTGGTTTAACGAAACTTGAGGCAATCAAGATCGTAACTGAGAAAAATGAGCGAAAGAAGAAAAAGAGAGCGGAAAAAACAGACAGAAGTAACGCCAAAAAACTTAAGAACGAGGCGAACCTCCCCGAGCGTCGGTGAGGAGGTTACCTGGCGCAAAGGTCTCTCCGAGATGATTTTGGTTCAGGCGCATAACATGCAGCTGAACAGCAACGGCTGCCAGTCAGTCCTTTTGTTCACTCGGACGTGGCAACCTGTCACCAAAATTATTTACACAAATTCGCTGCCAGAGCGTGCAGGCCACTTAACGGGTTGTTGTGTGGCTGCGCATGCGCCCAGACTAAATCGGGTGCGGGCTCATGGTTGAAGAGTCGGTGCAAAAATACTGAACACTCACCCAGAAAGAACTCGCGGCGCGAGTTGAAGAGTGGGAACAGGTCAACGAAAGGCTCCTTCTTGCGGTAGATTCTTCTGATAAGACCGTAGAACTGAAGTATGGCTCGGACGGCGAATCGCAGGACAAAATTCGTCATCTAGTTGAATTAGAAAACGGATGTTGTGGTGCTGCCGGAGTAGAATTTGTGTGGCGCGATAGTCAAACTGGCATTCGTGTCACGGTCAAAAAGGTTAAAGATGGATTGCCAGCAAGAACCGTTTTGGCTGCATTTGCCGCGATGTCGCCGGCCGGGAATGCAAGAGGATAGGTATGCTACATAACATGGGGTGGAAGCCGTTCGTTTCACCCACTCGAATCGCCTTCGGAGACCACTTATCCAGGTGTTGGGTGCCACGGTAACGCTCCCCACTGCACTCAAGCTTGTTTTGCCAGCTTTTGTTCTAGTGGGTTTGCTGCATCTGATGTTTGGTGTGAGTGCTGACGTGATGCTGGGAGCTATGCTAGATGCAAATACCGTGTCAGACCCCGTTCTTGATAGTCAGAATCGATTCTATGGCGTGTCTTTTACCTCATATGGATTTCTACTTTATCTCTGTGCGACAGACATTTCGAAGTATCATTTAGTTCTTCGTATCCTATTATGTGTGTTCTTCGCTGCAGGCTGTGCTCGACTGTTATCCATTGCGACTCATGGAGTCCCGTCTATTATGGTTCTGAGCCTTTTGGCGACAGAGATTGTACTTCCTCCACTATGCATCGTTTGGCTTAGTAGGACTCTAATAGGGCTGGATCAGAATGCACTTGACACCTAATATACAGTTGAACAGCAAACGCTGCTGGTCAGTCCCTTCGGTCACTCGGACCAAGCACTGCATGCATCGCCGCTTAACTGGGTGTTTTGTCGCCGCTGCGAAGTTGCGATCGACCCATAGCAGTGATTTTTTGATGGCGATAAACTTTGGCAAACGGTTATTGAGATAGCTAAAATGAGCACCGATCTTACTCCTCGAGAACTAGCCCTCAGCATCATCAAGACCCAGAACGTCGAAATATGGAGCCAGGGAAAAGTCGATCTGATCCCCCAGATCTATCGCGAAGAGTTTGTGGGACATTTCCCAGGACTTGTCGTTCGAGGGCATGATGAAATCAGGAACCTTATCCTCTCACATCGAACAGCTTTTCCAGATTGGTCAGAAAAAATCGAAGACGTAGTGTTTGAACACGACAAGATTGCTATTCGGTTTACCTCTACTGGGACGAACCTCGGGCCGAATTTCGGAAGACCAGCAACCAACAGGTCGGTAAAGATTTCTGAGCTCTCTATCTACCGGATTGTCGAAAGCAAGATAGCCGAACAGTGGGTTAATCCTGAGATACAATCTTTAACACAGCAGCTCTATGGTGACGCTGAATAATGTGGCTGCATAACATTCAGTTTGAGGCTAATTTCCGCCATGCGTGGCTGCAACGCCCGGACGAGCCTACTCCAGATCTGTTTGCAAATGGCTTGGCCATTTTATTGCAAACACCCCTTCCGCAGTCACTCCGCTTAACCTGGTGTTAGGTGGATCGTGTTTACCCGAGAATCTCTCCATCAAAGTCTTTCGAATCTGGGCATCTCTGATCCGGGTTACATCTTCGATGATCTACAGATGGCGTACACTAGTGAAGGCCGCTTCTATCATTCGAGCAAGCACATATCCGAATGTTTGCGATATCTTGAAGAGTATTCGCACCTCGGAACAAAGCTTGACGAGATTGCAGTTGCTATATGGTTTCACGACGCAATTTATGACACGCATCGTAACGATAACGAAGAACTCAGTGCTGCCTGGGCGAATAGGTATTTGTCCGATGAGGGAGTTGAGCCTGAGTCTGTTCGGCG
>CBDUDJ010000414.1:0-2779 GCA_965365885.1 uncultured Gammaproteobacteria bacterium | reverse complement strand
CCCCCGCCGATGATTTTGCCCAGGGTAGTGAGGTCAGGCATTACGTTATACAGAGCCTGCGCGCCACCCCGGGCGACGCGAAAACCCGTCATCACCTCATCGAAGATCAATACTGTGCCCGCTTGCTCCGTCAGCTCGCGCAATCCCTGGAGGAATCCGTCCGCCGGTGGAATGCAGCCCATGTTTCCAGCCACAGGCTCGACAATTATTGCGGCAATCTTCGTGGGATAGGTACGCAGCGCTTCTGCCACCGCAGCAAGGTCATTGAATGGCAGCGTCAACGTGTTCGCCGCAACTGCCTGTGGCACTCCGGGTGAGTTCGGAATTCCCAGGGTCAGCAATCCGGAGCCCGCTTTTGCCAGCAGCGCATCCGAGTGGCCGTGATAGCAGCCGGTAAACTTTATGATCAGATCACGACCCGTGTAGCCGCGTGCCAGGCGAATGGCTGACATCGTCGCTTCCGTACCCGAATTGACCATGCGGACTTTGTCGATGCTCGGTACCAGGTCGACGACGAGCTCTGCGAGCTCGATTTCAAGTTCGGTGGGTGCGCCAAAACCGAGCGATGTTGCGGCCTGCGCCTGAACGGCAGCGACGACGGCCTGGTTGCCGTGACCCAGTATCATCGGCCCCCAGGATCCGACATAGTCGATGTAGCGATTGCCGTCGGCGTCGGTAAGGAACACACCTTCACCGCGTTCGAAAAATATCGGTGTACCGCCAACGCCTTTGAAGGCGCGAACGGGAGAATTGACGCCGCCGGGGATAGATCTGGCGGCGCGCGCCATGAGTTTTTCTGACTTGTCTCTTTGCATGGTGCTCGGTTGGTCGATTGTGTTTAGTTTTATGGTGGTTCTTGTCGTGCTGCTAGAAGGGTTTGACCACGACGAGAATCACCATCGTAAGCAGAAGCACAGCCGGCAGTTCATTGAACAGGCGGTAGAATTTTTCACTGTGGGGGTTTTCCTCCAGCGCGAACGCCTTGATCAGTCGCCCGCAGTAGTGATGGTAGCCCAACAAGATTACAACTCCGAGGATTTTCAGCCAGAGCCACAGGCTGTTTGCAAACGCATCCCAAGCCAACACCATGATCCACAGACCGAAGACGATGGCAATGATCATCGCAGGGCGCATGATGATTCGGTACAGCTTTTCTTCCATCATCGTAAATCTTTCGCTGCTTGTCTTGTCGTGCGCCATCGTGTGATAGACGAACAACCGGGGCAAATAGAAGAGCCCCGCAAACCAGCAGACGACGCCGAAGATGTGGAAGGCTTTCAGCCAGAGATATGCGGTTGTCATGAGTCAGTTTCGTGGTAGCTGTTGATGTCTTCCTGGGTAACCACGCCCAGCACCGATTCGATGAGCGGTGCCGCTAGGCGGCGTACGCACAATGCTTCCACTTTGACTTCCCGCAGAGCCTGCTGCGCTTCCTGCAGCGTCGCCCGAATATCGACGTTGACAACATCCTTCCGTTCGCCGGGGATGTCGAGCAGACAGATGTCTTCGGGCTCTTCATCGTCCTGCTCGGTGGCGAACTTATCTGCGGCTGCGGTGGCCTTCTCAGTTTCATCGGCATCATGTTGATCAAGATAAACCATCAGATCAGACGCGGCCAGAATGCAGCGGATTTCTCCGGGGTTAGTCTCCACGACGATCCAGCGTGGCTTGTCTGCGAACGCCTCGCGCGCGTCTTCCAGGGTGCAGATGTGTGGCAGGCGCGCCAGATCGCGATTCATAATTGAGGCAACGCTGGCCCGTTGTAGATGAAGTGTGACTGGATCGGGCGGGTATTGTAGTCCCAGCGTATCCAGGGTTGAGAGGAAAACACCCTTCTGTTTGAACACAACGTTTGTCACCATCGTTGCGACGACGATGATCAGCATGGCTGGCAGGATCAGATTCGGGTTTGCAGTGAGTTCCATTACAGCGAGCAGTGCAGCGAGCGGCGCCTGCAGCACGGCAGCCATCATCGCCGACATTCCCAGCATTACATAGAAGCCCGTTGAGGTAGCTTCTGTCGGCTGCAGGTAAGCGCCGAAATATCCCAGCACGCCACCCACGGCTGCACCGATGACGAATGTCGGACCGATCAGACCAATCGGCAGTCCGAGACCCACTGCTGCTGCACTCGTCAACACTTTCAAAACGATGATTACTAACAAGCTTGATAACGCGATTTGGCCCACCATTGCATTGTTGACCGTGTCGTAGCCGACGCCCAGAACCTCCGGGGCAATGATGGCGGCGCAGCCGGTGAGACTGCCTGCAAGTAGTGCTCGCAGCCAGAAAGGTTTTGCACCGAAGCGTGCAAAAGTCTGGACGAGCAGAATGAAACCGGCGGCGATACAGCCGATAACTACGCCCGCGAATGCGATGTACGGCAGCTCGAGTAGCGATTCCAGATACAGTGGTGCGGTTTGGAAGGCAGGTTCGTTGCCGATGAAGTAATACATCAGCAGAGTTGAAGTCACCGCCGCGATGATCACAGGGATAAAGCTGCCGATGGTGTATTCCATCATCACCACCTCCATTGCGAAAATTACCCCGGCTATCGGCGTGTTGAAGGAACCGGCGATGGCGGCCGCAGTGCCGCAGGCGACCAGCGTGCGGATGCTGTTGTTGGGTAACTCGAATGCCTGGCCGAGCAAGCTCGAACTAGCCGCGCCCAGGTGAATCGCCGGACCTTCTCTGCCGCCGGACTGGCCCGAAACGAGCGCGATGATGCCACCAATAAATTGCACGATGGCATTCCGGATGGGCAGGTAGCCTTGATGCC
>CBDUDJ010000413.1:0-2786 GCA_965365885.1 uncultured Gammaproteobacteria bacterium | reverse complement strand
CTCCTGCGCCGTGCCCGTCAGCGCGGCCACATCCTCGAGGGTCAGGCCGTTGCACTTGCCAATATCGATGCGGTCATCGAATTGATCAAGAATTCACCGGCGGCGGCGGAGGCGCGCACCGCGCTGATGGGCCGCGGCTGGTCTTCCACAGGCGTGCAGGAACTGCTCGAGCGAACCGGCAGCGACGCCTGCCGTCCGGATGGACTGAGCGATGAGTTCGGTTTTCGTGAAGGACTCTACTATCTCTCCACCGAGCAGGCGCAGGCCATTTTAGAGCTGCGATTGAATCGGTTGACGGCACTTGAACAGGGCAAACTGATCGAAGATTATCAGGGAATTCTCGATGAGATAGCCGATCTTCAGGACATTCTCGGCTCCAGTGAGCGCCTGGTGAAGGTGTTGCGCGAGGAACTCACCGAGGTTCGTGAGATGTTCGGCGACGACCGTCGTACCGAGATCCTCAGCACTCAGGAAGATCTGACAGTCGAAGACCTGATCACCGAAGAAGATCTGGTCGTCACGATTTCACATCAGGGCTACGGCAAAACGCAGCCACTGGATACCTATCAGGCTCAGCGACGAGGTGGCAGGGGCAGAGCAGCAACAGCAGTGAAAGATGAGGATTTCGTTGAACATCTTTTGATTGCACACAGCCATGACACGCTGTTGTGTTTTTCGAATCTTGGGAAGGTTTACTGGCTGAAGGTGTGGCAGATTCCGCAGGCGAGTCGCGGCGCGAAAGGCCGACCGTTGGTTAACATGTTACCCCTGGATGGTGCGGAGCGAATAACAGCGATTCTACCCATTGAGGATTTCACTGAAGATCGATTTGTGTTCATGGCGACAGCCAACGGCACGGTAAAGAAAACACCTCTTGAGCAATTTTCCAGGCCGCGTAACAGTGGCCTGATCGCGTTGGAACTTGAAGAAGGCAACACGCTGATTGGCGCAGCGTTCACAGATGGCCACAGCGATGTGCTGCTCACATCGAGCTCCGGAAAAGCCGCGCGCTTCAAGGAATCCGATGTGCGCGCGATGGGCCGAACGGCCCGTGGTGTCCGTGGAATTCGCCTCAGGGGTGCGCACAAAGTCATTTCCCTCATAATCCCCGAAACAAATGGGTTCGTGCTCACGGCCAGTCAGAACGGCTTTGGCAAGCGCACGCCTGTTACCGATTTTCCGGCGAAAGGCCGGGGTGCGCAGGGCGTTATCGCATTGCAGACCAGTGATCGTAATGGCGATGTCGTGAGTGCCGTGCAGGTTTTCCCGGGTGATGAACTTATGCTCATTAGTAACATGGGCACGCTGGTACGCACGACTGCAGATGAAATCTCGGTGTTGGGGCGGAACACGCAAGGTGTTCGGTTGATCAATCTTCGCAGTGTCGAGAATCTGGTGGGCGTCGAGCGCATCGTGGAAAAGGAAGATGACAATGGTGATGCTGTCGTTGGCCAGTCCGCTGCGGTGGCAACGCCCGACGCCGGTGTAGCCGATGAACCGGCCGCAACCGATGACGTTGACGAAATCGACGAAGCCGATGAAACCGATGAGGGCGGAGACGAGTAAGCATGGGCCGGGTCTTCAATTTTTCCGCGGGGCCGGCCGCCCTGCCAACGCAGGTACTCGAACGGGCACAAAGCGAGATGCTCGATTACCAGGGTAGCGGCATGTCTGTGATGGAGATGAGTCATCGCAGTACCGCGTTCATCGAAATAGCCGAGCGGGCTCAGGCCGACTTCATCGAATTGCTCGACATTCCCGATGACTATCAGGTGTTGTTTCTACAAGGCGGAGCTACCCTGCAGTTCGCAATGGTGCCGCTGAATCTTCTCGGTGAGAAAACCGCAGCGGATTACGTCAATACCGGATCATGGTCGGTCAAAGCGATCAAAGAAGCTGGCCGGTTCTGCGAAGTCAACGTGGTTGCATCGTCGGAAACGAGCAATTTTGATCACGTGCCGGATCCGTCAAGCTGGCAGCTGAACGATGACGCGGCTTACCTGCACATCTGCTCAAACGAGACAATTGGTGGGGTGCAGTTCCATGAATTTCCGTCGTCCGGGCCGCCGCCGCTCGTTGCCGACATGTCATCGGACATTCTGTCGCGACCGATAGATATCAGTCGCTGTGCGCTCATCTATGCTGGTGCGCAGAAAAACATCGGGCCCGCAGGACTGACTGTCGTGATTGTCCGTAAGGATCTGCTGGGCAATGCCCGACCTGGCACGCCGAGCATGCTCGATTACGCGGTTCATGCCAAAGCGGATTCCATGTCGAATACTCCACCAACCTACGCATGGTATCTGTCCAGTCTGGTATTTCGCTGGTTGAAAGACCTCGGCGGGCTCGAGGCGATGGCAGAGATCAACCAGCGCAAGGCCGTAAAGCTCTATAACGCAATCGATCAAAGCAACTTCTACCAGGCACCGGTCACAGTGCATGACCGCTCGTGGATGAACATACCGTTCACGCTGGCGGATCCTGCGCTGGATGCTGCGTTTCTCAGTGGCGCAGAAGCGGCTGGGCTGACCAATCTCAAAGGCCATCGCAGCGTGGGTGGTATGCGGGCGAGCGTGTATAACGCCGTACCGGAAGCGGCCGTCGACGCGTTGATCGAATTCATGCAGTCTTTCGAAAACGAGCGTGGCTGAGCACAGGCAGGCATGTCGAAAAAAGACAACAAACCGGCGGTAACTCTTGAATCTGTGAGAGAACGGATCGATGCCATAGACCGTGAGCTGCAACGTTTGCTTAACGAGCGGGCGGCATGCGCGCTGTCGGTCGGC
>CBDUDJ010000412.1:0-2810 GCA_965365885.1 uncultured Gammaproteobacteria bacterium | reverse complement strand
AACTGGAAAACGGCAAAGCACCACTATGAGACCGGTGTTACCCGCAACTATGCGACTTACAATCCCCAGGTAGCGCGCGACCAGATGTTCCTGCTGGGTCGCCGCGGGCCGGCGAAGAGCGGCAAGATTGCGCCCGTGCGTTCAACCTCGGCACTCGTGCTCTCATCCACCAATTCCAACCGCGAGAAGATCTATATCCAGCAGCCACCGATTGCCGCGAGTGGTTTTTCATCCCAGGCGTTCAACCCGCACTTTCCGCACACCGTGCGTAAGACAGAAACGAAGATGTGCGAGGACTGCCACCTCTCCGAGAACGGCGACAACAACGCCATCATGGCGCAGTTGCTGATGTACGGAACCAATTTCGTCAACTTCGTCGGCTACAACGCCTGGGTTGGTGGCGACGGCGGAATCGATGCCGTGCAGGTCACCGAGTGGGACGAACCGCAAGCCGTCATCGGCAGCTACCTGCACCAGTATGCCTATCCGGACTGGTTCAAAGCGCATCAGGAAAACGATGGCATGCTCGAGACCGGCCGCAGCCATTCCGGCGGTCGTTCCGCCTGCGTTCAGTTGCGCGGCGAGTATCTCTTCGTTGCACAGGGCAAAAAAGGTATGCAGGCCTACGACGTAGCCGGCATTGCGAATAAGGGTATCTCGCAGCGCATCATCACGGCACCGTTCAGCCCGCTGGGCCACGATGCGCAGGTCGGCTCCCGCAATGCGACATGCCTTGCCTTGCCGACCAATCAGCCGGTCAATCCCGCGCGGAACGAAGGCGACCTGATGCGCGTAACAAACCAGGAACAGGCGATTCACCCGATCTACTCCCACCTGTTCATCAGTGATGCCGAAGAAGGGCTGATTGTCGTCAACGTCGATACGTTTGCTGATGGCGAGCCGCGCAACAATCAGCTCAGCCGAGCAGCGACCTGGAATCCCGGCGGCGTTCTCAACGGTGCACGCCATATCACAATGGGCGGCTACTATGCCTACATCCTGACCAATGATGCTCTGGTCATCGTTAATCTCGACAATCCGCTCAGCCCACAGTTGACCGCAGAACTCGCGATCGACGACCCACGGGCATCGGCGCTGCAGTTCAGGTATCTGTTCGTCACACATCGCGGCGGCTTGAGCGTCGTTGATGTCACGCAACCGGATGCGCCATTGATGACCGCTAACAACAAGATCGAAATTGCGAATCCGCGCGGCGTTCATATCGCCCGGACCTACGCTTATGTCGCCGCGGGATCCGAAGGGCTGGTCATCGTCGATGCCGAGAAGCCCGAAGCACTGCGCCTGTATCAACGATTCGACGCCAACGGCCAGATAGTGGACGCCTACGACGTAGCAGTTGCCACGACCAATGCCTCCCTCTTTGCGTACATCGCAGATGGCAGTGGCGGGCTCAAAGTCGTGCAGCTCACGTCACCCGATCTGCAGCCTAAATTCTACGGTTTCAGTCCAGAACCGAACCCGGCCCTCATCGCTAAATTTGACACCCGGTTCCCGGCACTGAGCCTCTCAAGAGGCCTCGAGCGGGACCGTGGAGCAGACGAAACCGGAGGCCAGGTGGCTGTGTTCGGCCGCAAAGGCTCAAGACCCCTATCGCTCACTGAGATGCGGCAACTCTATCTGCGTGAAGGCAAGCCCTGGTACGTCACGAACGACCCCGATAAAAGTACCGCCGAAGCTGCGCCGCAACCGGCAGCCCCCGCCCAGCCAGCGGGAGGGCGCGAGTGACGCTCGGGCCGCGCCTTTCTCTTTTGCGTGGCTCACGCCGGTTGCGATCACTTCTCAGCATCACGCTCAGCCTGGTGGCGGTCCTCGCGCTGCAGCAGAGCGCGAATGCTGAACCAATTGATACCTACCAGCACCTCGGTGTTGCAAGCTGTGCCACCGGAGTGTGCCACGGCAAGCTCACCGAAGAAGAAAACAGCAACGTCTGGCTCAACGAGTATCGAATCTGGTCAGGCGATGATCGACATGCCCGCGCCTATCAGACGCTGTTGACCGATCAGTCAAAGGCGATCGCGCGCAAGCTCGGACTAGCCAATGCCCAGGGTGCAAAAATCTGTCTCGATTGCCATTCCGACAACGTCCCGCAAGCCCAGCGTGGCACGAAGTTTCAGCTGAGCGACGGGATCGGCTGCGAAGCCTGTCACGGTGGTGCGGAAAAGTGGATCGAAAGTCATACCGAGCCCGGCGTCACTCATGCAAAAAATCTCGCCGCCGGCATGCTGGGAACTGAAGATATCAACGTCCGTGCCCAGGTTTGCCTGTCCTGCCACCTCGGCACCGGTAACCAGTTTGCGACGCATCGGATCATGGGTGCCGGTCATCCGCGACTGGGTTTTGAACTCGAGGCATACACCGCCAATCAACCCGCGCATTTCGCGGTGGACGAGGACTACATCAATCGCAAAGGTGCGCCGAGCGGCTTTGAGGTCTGGCGCGCAGGACAGGTGGAGAGCACCCGCCGCTATCTGCAGCTGATGAACACCGCACTTTTTGCCGAAGGCGATCTCTTACCCGATTTTTCGTTCTACGATTGCCACAGCTGCCACCATCCAATGGAGAATATCCGTTGGCCGAACGTGCGAACAGCAGAACCTCATACCCGGCTCACTACGTCTGCAGGATCAGAACATATTCATGCTGCGGGCGCTGGTTGAGACTCTGCAGCCGGCTGCAGCAGGGGAGCTACGCAGTCTTCACCTCAACATGCTGCGAGCAGGACAGAAAAGCGTGCCGCAAGCGAAAAGCGCAGAGAGCACCGCACCGAGAGGCCGAGCGCAGATACTGGC
>CBDUDJ010000411.1:0-2881 GCA_965365885.1 uncultured Gammaproteobacteria bacterium | reverse complement strand
AAGTAATAACAGATTCTGGACGCAACCGTTTCTAATCTGCCCCCCAGAGACAGGATCGGAGAGACACAATGTATACGGTTGAACAGGCGGAAACACGGGCGGGAAGAGAAACTGCGGTAGTAAAGCAGGGGTATAGGCGGATCGGTAGCGCGTCACTCGACTTTATCAAATGGATGAGTGAAAACGTCCCAGCCAAGCAGCTTCGCGAAGAGCAGAAGGCGCTGGTCAAATGGTACGGACAACGGGAAGATCATTTGTAGCGGAAGGCGGGGATGGTTCGTTCCAACCTTGGAGCAGATTGTGAACCAACACTCGAATTTGGTGTTGACAGGTGTCTAAGCTTAGCCGGTCTGACAATCCTGGTTCCCAGAGATGGTTGAATCGTTACCCTCATGGTTCCAAGCCGATCGGGTGTTCTCCTACAACGGTCGATGGTATTTCGGATCGCAGGGCGGCCTACACGTCGGACCCTATCTCGACAAGTCGGCAGCTGAAATCAAAAGTTCGGAGGCGACCGATCATCTGCGCCGAGTCAAATCCGCTGGGCAAAAACTTCGCTACGTAAAACGGTTACTGCACGACGAATGGGACCAGATTCTGATCGGGATGATTTCCGCAGATGAATCCATTCAGGTAGAGCGTGTAGAACTCATTCCGCCTGCCGCTTCAGTGCGTCGCGGTGAAGAATCTAGATCCTGGTTTCGGTCAAATCGCTATTTCAACGTTGATTCTGTTTGGTTCTTCTCTACTCGCGAGGGAATCGATGTGGGACCATTCGATTCTGAGGAAGAAGCAAAGCGGCATGGACGCAGATTGCTCTCATTGTTAACACGGACAAGTACCGAAGAAGAATCTTATCTCGCTATATACCAGTACAAACACCGACCTGCGTCCGCATAGGTGTACATCGAGACAATCTGGCGGCAGGCGGTGGTCAGAATCTCAGCCAGCAACCGAATTTCCGGACGACTTCCGGCTTGTGTGAGTCGTGAATCGTCGCAGACCGTGGTTCCGGGTATTGCTGAATTTCTGTCCGTTCTTAGTGGACGTCTCCCGTAGCTACTGGCTTCACGGTGCGTCCTTTGAGCGATTTCCTGCCTCGTGCGCTGTGGTCCGACTCAACTAGGACAGGTAGCGCCAGCGGCTCATGCTCCTCTAGTGTAGGTGCTCTCCACCTTCGTCACTGACCCACAACACATGCGTGATGTGCCGGGTGCCGTTTGGATCGATCCGAATAAACGTCTCGGAATGCCCACGTCTGCCCAGTGATGCACCCCAGCCGATGTCGCCGTTGCTGGTCGGGACATCGGATTTGTTGCAACCTTTGCCGGGAGGCGCATTGCATCCACCGCCCTCTTCGATCGGGTCGGTGCCGCCACTTTCGTGAATATGCCCGTAGATTGCCGCCAGCTCTTCATAGTCGTGAGTGTTTGGCCAGATGGTAGGTGGATCTTGGTAATCCATGCAGCTAAACAACGAAATGTTGTTGAAGTTCTCGTCCTGATGCCCGAGACCCGCATTGTGACCGAGTTCCTGACAGGCCACGCTCTGTTTCCATGCGGCATCGTTGTATGGGGCGCTGTTGAAGTACGAGTCGTTCAACTTCGTGTACCCGCTGATGATATGACCATTCGTGTCTACACTGATCCCGGCGATACCGAGCCAGCCGTTGAAACCATACGCGAGATTGCAGATGCGGACCTTGCCGTTTGGACCCTTGCACTGGCGTCGCACCCGACTCGACGTTGATCCTTCCGGATCTTCGACCATATTCAAAACCGTCGATAACGACCAATCATCTATCGCGATCGATACATACGAATCCCAGTCGTCTGTGGTGCTGTTTATCACCGTAATGTCAAACGGGGTTGATGCACTTTCCCAGTGGTAGTTGCCCCACTGGTGCTCCGCTGAGGCGGAGGCAGCGAGTACAACGAAAACCACAACAGCGAACCGCTTAAAAAATTGACCAGACATTCAGTTACTCCTTCGACCCCACATGCTGCGGGTCGAGACTACGTGTATGTTCGGCACACTAAGTCAAATTGGACTTCTGGTGTGATAGCGGTTTCGTGTAGAGATGTAATCCGAGTATTTACGCCAGACCGATGCTTACATAAATCGAACGTTCGCTAGATTCCCAAGGACTATTCCAACGTACAACCAGCATTAAATGCTGATTATGCGAATTTCGTTGACTCTGCTCGTGAGTGACGATAGGTCCGAAGTTGGCCGGGCTTCGCCGTTTTAGAACGGGCTCCAGCATGTCCGCTCTGGAGCGCATTCCTGCCTCGTGCGCTGCACAACGACATTTCCGATATGTGCCCCATTCGGACATAGGCAGTTTCGGAAATCCAAGTTAATCCGCCGCGATTTTCGGCCGGTAGTTCCTGGCTCCTTCGCATGGGGACGCCGCTAGTTCCAGAGATCAGCAGTGTGCACTTGTATCTGCGAAAGAGAGGCGTCATCGATACCGTAATTCTCCAGTGCACGTCCGTATCTCGGGTCACTCCGAAGGGACTCAAAGGCATCGCCGAAGGCAGGTGCTGCGTGTTCGGAGGTCCACCTATCACGAAATTGCAGTTGCGCTATCCAGACGATTGATCGGGAATCGGTAGGACGCTCGATCTCATCAATCGTACGCGAGATGTCGCCGGTCAGAGCCGCATCAAACGGCAGCCATGTCATGAAGGGTATTGCACTCATGGCGATCGGATTGGCAGCATAGAGTTCCTTGGCAGCATTGAGGTCACCTCTCTCAATCTCCAACCAAAGTTGGAAATACAGTCTGCCCTGCTCATCGAACTCAGGACCGAGCGAGCTGAGGTTCGCGTCTGCAGACTCAAGTTGGCCAGTAGCGATATCCACAAAGATAAGCCAG
>CBDUDJ010000410.1:0-2881 GCA_965365885.1 uncultured Gammaproteobacteria bacterium | reverse complement strand
TAAGGTCGACGCCGACCAGGGGCGTTCCCTGTGCCGCACCCGTGAGGTTTTCGGCGTGGCAAACGGCGCAGTTTTCCACGAACAGACTTGGTACCCCACCGCCGATTCCCCGATATTCCCCCTGCTGGTTTTGTCGTGTCTCAGCCGGTTGTGCGTGTAACGCCTGGCTAGCCAGCATCGCAAAGACCAGCAACAGGTTGCGCGACATTGTTGTTGCTGCGCGGTAGTGGTTTCCAGCGGGCATGATCAGATCCCCTCTAGTGCATTGTACGAAACGCTTATTGGGCCTTGAGTGGAATCTGGAACTTTGTGCCGTCCGCCGTTTCGACATCGACGGTGAACAAATCGGGTGTCGGTCGGGAGTAGGTCAGACTCTTCAGTCCGCCTTCGCTGACAGCCTGGAAACTGACCGTCTTTTCACCGAGATTCGTCAGCTTCATCTTTTGCGCACCGCCTGCGCGTGGTGCAAAACCCGTATCCCACTGCTGAATGTGGAGCATCAGGGAATCCGCCTCCGGCTGGACGACGATCAACTCGACCATGCTGGTGGCGCCTTCGCCCGTTATTCTCACCAGCGCTGCGATGGTTCCGTCTTTTGGTCGGATCCAGTTTTCCTCCAGCATGCCGCCGTCGCCTATCGGACCGGCGTAGGATCCACTCATCCAGGCCAGATCGTCGACGCTGGCTTTCAGGTGAGCGTCGGCCAGAACCGCCGACGTGGTGATGAGGCTCAAGACGACCAGAATGCTGGTCAGAAGACGTCGCTGCATTATTTTCTCCCTTGCAATGTCTTTGGATCGAAAAGTTCGACACTCTAAACGAATCGCGGCTCTTTTTCTCCCGGGCCGATGCTCCGTCCGGGCCTTCTCGCGGATCTAACGCGGGTTTTCGCTATCTTTGCCTCGTTCGGAAAGGTAGATGCCCAGGAGCACCAGCCCAAGTGCCGCCGTGTGGAACCACTCGAAGCGCTCCTCGAGGAACACTACGGCAAAAATTGCGGCGATGACCGGAACGAGGTTCACAAAGATTCCGGCTCGCCCGGGTCCGATCATCTCGACACCTTTGATGAAGAAAATCTGCCCGAGCAGTGATGGCAGCACGGCGATCAAAAAAATCAGTAGCCAACCGAACATTGTCGGTGCCTGAAAATCCCCCATCAGCCATTCGATGAAGGCGAGCGGGAGCGCGGTGGTGAACGCGGCAGCCGCCATTACCGTGAAGAAACCGAGCGCGGAAGCCGCCGGTCGCTTGCGCAACCACACCGTATAACCGGCATAGAGCATGCAGGCGATGATAATCAGCAGATCGCCCGGATTGAATTCACTCGCCAGCAGGCTTCGCCAACTGCCCACAGATGCTACAAGCGCAACACCGAGCACAGCAGTGGATACTCCCAGGAGTTGCAACAACCTGATCGGCGTGCCGTAGGCTAGAAAGACACCCACCAGAATAAAGACAGGTGTGACTCCCTGGATGATGCCGATATTGAGCGCGGTGGTGGAGTGGGCCGCGATGTAATACAGCGCATTGAACGTGGTAAACCCAAGGGTACCCAGGAGCACCAGATAACCAAGATGCGGCTTGAGCACAGGCCAGTCATCACGCACGGACTTTCGAGCCACTACGAGCAGGATCAGGAGCACGGTGAACCAGCGCAGGGCTACCAGCGTCATCGGCGAGACTTCGCCGACCGCGAGCTTCGCGAATATGGCGTTTGCTGCCCAGCTCAACGCGGTGAGCGACAAGAGAAGATACGCAAGTCGCGGGCTTGCAGGATTTGCACTTTTGGTTACGGGTTGGCTGATCGGATGTCTCTGGGATTTTGTTGTTCAGCGGAGCGTACGTGCGTGCTGCGGTGATGGCAAAGCCGCGCGCAGCTGTATGCTTTGACACGCGGTAAGCCACAGCTTATGGTTTTTTCAAAGGGAGATTCACATGATCGACGCATTGGTCCAGCGTACGTACACAACCGTGCTCGAACACATGGTGGCGCATGGCTGGGCGCCGCACTATACGGATCTGGCAGCGGAATTCGGAATAAGTACGGAGGATGCAAGGCTTGCTGTCAAAGAGGCTGCTGAATTTGCGGTGGGTTGTTGGACGTCACCGGGTACTGATCAGGTGGGTTCCTGGGCTCCGCTGAACTCGACACCCACGCACTACCGGGTCGCCGTAGATGGTGAGCGGAAGTGGTTCGGTCAATGCGGCCTGGAGGTCAACGCCATCCGCTGGCTTTTCCCTGGCCAGGAAGTGGTTGTTGAAGCCCGCGATCTTGCGACCGCTGAGCCAATTCGAGTGAGGTACAAAGACGAAGATATCCTCGAAGTCACACCCGACACTACAGTTGGTCACATCAACCACCCGATGTGGCGCTGGGGCGAATACCCATCGCCTGACAACTGAGAACGCATGAACCTCTTCGCGTGCGAAGAGAATGTTTTCAAGTGGTCGCAGACGGACCCGGACTCTGCTGATGGCATACGACCGCTCGCCGACTGGGCGGTACTGTTTGCCGCCGATCTGTTCCGGCGGCGGCTTGATGCCGACTATCTTTCGAAGATGGCCGATTACCGCACGGGGATGCGCGATACGATGGTTGAACTCGGAATGACCGGGCCCTGGTTCATGCGGCCACGCGAGTAGCGCAGCCCTGTAAGGTTTCGCGACCAGGATTTGTGACTGGCGAAGAAGCTACGTCTCAGCTATCGGCCGGACACTTTTCCCCTGACGCCATTCGCGCACCGGAGATTCACAGCTCGCTGCGGCATAGTGGGTGGAGATCGCCCGACGAAATGATTCGCTGGCATTGCGGCCAGAGCCGTGGATCAGCAACGGATGAAACAGCAACGTATCACCAGGCTGCATCTCGATATGGAGTCGA
>CBDUDJ010000409.1:0-2887 GCA_965365885.1 uncultured Gammaproteobacteria bacterium | reverse complement strand
GAAAGAATTGCCGCTGTCATGGGTTCGAGAAAGCGTAAACGGCGCACCACACCTTTACCGCCGTGGTGCAATCCGGCGCCAGCACTACCGGCACGGATGGCAAAACTTTCCAACAGAACCGGGAAACGCCACTCCAGGACTTCGGGGTCTGTGATGCGTGAGTTTGTCATATGTGTTTGCACAGCGTCAGTGCCATCGAAATCCGGGCCGGCGCCAGACCCACCGCAGACAGTTTCGTAATACTGCCAGCGCTCATTGCCGAAGGTGAAATTGTTCATGGTCCCCTGCGATGCAGCCAGCATGCCGAGTGCACCGTAGAGCGTATCAACAATTCGCTGCGACGTTTCAACGTTGCCCGCGACTACCGCGGCAGGGTACTCGGGATTGAGAATGCTTCCTTTTGGAATGATGATATCAAGCGGTTTGAGGCAGCCAGAGTTGAGCGGAATGTCGTCATCCACGAGCGTTCGGAATACGTAGAGCACTGCTGCCTTGCAGACTGCAGCGGGCGCATTGAAGTTATTTGCCTGTTGGTCCGAGCTGCCGCTGAAATCGATGCGCGCCCGACGTTCCGCCTTATCGATACTGATTTTTACGTGAATCAGGGAACCGTCGTCAAATGGGTAGCTGAAGCTGCCGTCTTTTAGCACATCGATCACGCGCCGTACGGACTCCTCCGCATTGTTCTGGACATGGCCCATAAAGGCGCGCACGGTTGCAAGACCGAAATGATCGATCATTTTTGCCAGTCCCCGTACACCGGCCTCGTTCGCGGCAATTTGCGCCTTGAGATCGGCGACATTCTGGTCCGGGTTACGGGCGGGGTACGGGTTAGACGCGAGTAAAGTTCGCAATTCCACTTCGCAAAACCGCCCCACATCCAAAAGCTTGAAGTTGTCGAACAACACACCTTCCTGTTCGATTGATGTGCTGTTGGGAGGCATCGAGCCCGGCGTAAGCCCACCGATGTCGGCGTGATGTCCGCGTGAGCCGACATAAAGCAGGATGTGTTCATCCGCATCATCGTAAATAGGCGTAATGACGGTGATATCGGGCAGATGGGTGCCTCCGTTATAAGGGGCGTTTATAGCGTAGGCGTCGCCCGGCTTCATGGTTTTGGAACAATGCCTGATAACGCTTTGCACGCTCTCGCCCATGGATCCCAGGTGCACCGGTATATGCGGTGCATTCGCCACGAGTTCACCGTGTGCATCAAAGATTGCGCAGGAGAAATCCAGACGTTCTTTTATGTTTACGGAGTGACTGGTATTTTGCAGCGTCGTGCCCATTTGCTCCGCAATCGACATGAAGAGATTGTTGAAGATCTCCAGGCGAACAGGATCTACCTGTGTGCCCACCGCGGCCATTCGCGCCAGCGCTGAAATGCGTGTCAACACCAGGTGATTGCGCCTGGTCAAGCGGGCGGACCAGCCAGGTTCGATCACAATAGTGCTGTTTGCTTCAATGATGATCGCCGGGCCTTCCAGGGCATTACCCACAGCCAAGCGGTCACGCGAAAAGACCGGCGCTTCGAATGACGCCTCTCCATTCTGCCCGGCATTGACGGTGTACATGTTTACATGCGCAAGCGGTTCACCTGTTTGATCGTGACCACAATCAGGTTCTTGTGTCTCGTCACCCGGGTCATCAAAGACGTCTCCGGCGTCAACGTCCCCGGCCCCGATCACTTCCACCGAAGCCGCCTCGACGATCAACGATCTATCCGTATGAATAAAGCCGAAGCGCTTGCGATGAGCCGATTCGAACCTTGTGCTTGTGGCTTCCAGACCGCCGTGATCCACGAGCAGGGCCGTATCGGTGCCGTCGTAACGGATGTGGAGTTTGTGGATAACGTTTATGTCTTTTTCATCGACGCCCTGCGCTTGCATCTCGGCACGTCCGGTTTGTTCGATTCCGCCAAGAATCCGCTCCAGTTCCGGCATCAGATCATCGGTCAGAGTCTCCTCCACGGATTGCTCGCGCATAATCCGCCTTTCAGCAAGCCCCATTCCGTAGGCCGACAATACCCCGGCATAGGGATGAATAAGAACGCTTGAGACACCAAGCGCATCAGCCACCAGACAGGCGTGCTGGCCACCCGCGCCGCCGAAGCAGCTAAGCGTGTACCCTGAAACATCGTAGCCCCGTTGCACCGATATCTTGCGAATCGCGTTGGCCATGTTGTGAACGGCGATTTCGAGAAACCCGTGCGCCACTTGCTGCGGTGTGCGCTTATCCCCGGTGGCGGCAGCAATCTCAGAAGCCAGGCTGGTAAATGACTTGTGCACAACTGTTGCATCGACAGGCAAGTTGCCATTGGGACCAAATATATGCGGGAAGTGTTCCGGAACGATCTTACCGAGCATGATGTTGCAGTCCGTAACCGTCAGTGGTCCACCACGGCGATAGCACGCTGGTCCTGGGTCGGCGCCGGCAGACTCCGGGCCCACACGATAGCGACTTCCATCAAAACGCAGGATAGAGCCGCCTCCGGCCGCGATTGTATGGATGTACATCATGGGTGCGCGAATGCGTACTCCGGCCACTTCACTCTCAAATGTGCGTTCATACTCGCCCTCGAAGTGCGACACATCGGTCGAAGTCCCACCCATATCGAAGCCAATGATCTTGTCAAACCCGGCCGCCGCGCTGGTGCGCACCGCGCCCACCACACCTGCGGCCGGCCCCGAGAGAATGCTGTTCTTACCCTGGAAATACCTGCTGTCCACCAGGCCCCCGTTGGATTGCATAAACAGCAATCGTGTGCCGGCCAGTTGGCTGGTGACGGTGTCGATATAACGCCGCAATATCGGTGACAGGTAGGCGTCCACCACCGTTGTGTCGCCGCGACCGACCAGCTTCATCAGAGGACTCACCTCGTGGGAGG
>CBDUDJ010000408.1:0-2892 GCA_965365885.1 uncultured Gammaproteobacteria bacterium | reverse complement strand
AGTCTCAACGGCACGCCCATGGCCCAGCCGGGCGATTGGGAATGGCGCTCGCAGCCGATCGAACTGGCCACTCTCGCAGAACCGCTGCAGCTTGACGCGACGCTTGCAGCCCCCGGCCCGGGTGCTGCAACGACCACCGCCGCAACTCCTGGTGCCGATAGCTGATACTGGTGCGCGGCGCCACAGCACCGGGCCCACTTCACAGATGCGAAGTGGTGCCTTGTGTGCGCACAGCCTGAAACCATTTCTGCGCGGTGTTGTCGAATGTGTAGTTGTCCCGGGCATGGTTGAAACGCACCCGGGTCGTTCGTTGCGGGGCAGGTTGAGGCTAACAATGGAATTCGAACCGGCAGTAAGTTTGACCGAGCAGATCGCCGATCATCTGGGTAGGGACATTATATTTGGCCGCCTCCAGCCGGGTTCCCGGATACAGGAACTCAAGGTGGCCGGGGATCTCAGCGTTTCGCGCGGCTCAGTGCGTGAAGCCCTCCTGATCCTCGAAAGGCGCCATCTCATCGAGATCATCCCGCGTCGGGGTGCGGTTGTGAGCCGGATGGAAGTCAAGGAAATTGCTAATTTTTGCGAGCTGTTTGCGGAAGTCCAGATCAGGTTCTTCGTCAAGCTCGCAGCACTCAAGGAACTCGATACCAGTGGCTTCTGCGCGCCGCTCGACGAGATGGGACAGGCGGTCGTCGCTCGAAATCTGGTTGCGATGCTGGATGCACGGCAGGCTTTCTTCGACGTCGGACTGCCGTTCCTGAACGATTTCTATCTCGGTTCTGTACTCAGCGGTCTCATTCCGGCGGGCTTGCGCCTTGCTCATCTTGCGGCACGCCACGCGGATTATGAATCCCGGGATACGCTGCGCTATCACCAGGCCCTGCTCGAGGCGTTGGAGAACAACGAAGAGCGACGAGTGCGGGAATTGGTGCATGCCTACAACGGCCGCGAGAAGAAACTCGCGCTTGGTTGTTCTGTCGGCGGCCGGTTGCCTGCAAGTGACAGAACCGAGACCAGATTGACTGCCTGATAGTGGCATTTTTGGGCGTGTTGGGGTGTTACGCTTGTGAACTATTTGCTTTAGACTAGCGCCTTCTCAGCTCAGGGTGATCTACGCACTCAATGCGGCTTAAGCAGATCAAGCTCGCAGGTTTCAAGTCATTTGTCGATCCGACAACGGTAACCCTCCCCGGAAATCGTTGCGCCGTAGTAGGGCCAAATGGATGTGGCAAATCAAACATCATCGACGGCGTTCGTTGGGTGATGGGCGAAAGCTCAGCCAAACAACTACGTGGTGAAAACCTCACAGACGTTATCTTCAGTGGCTCCAACACGCGCCAGCCGACTGCTGTTGCCAGCATAGAACTCATTTTCGAAAACCACGATGGCCGCATAGGCGGGGAATATGCTGCCTACGGAGAAATTTCCGTGCGGCGCCAGGTCACGCGGGACTCCCAGTCGAGTTATTTCCTCAACGGCAGTAAATGCCGCCGCCGTGACATTATGGATATCTTCCTGGGCACCGGCTTCGGTCCGCGCAGCTATTCCATCATTGAGCAGGGGATGATCAGTCAGCTGGTGGAAGCCAGACCCGAAGATCTGCGGGTCTATCTGGAAGAAGCTGCCGGGATCTCCAAGTACAAAGAGCGCCGCCGGGAAACCGGAAATCGCATCAAACACACCCGGGAAAATCTTGCCCGACTCAACGACATTCGCGAAGAGCTGGAAAAGCAGATCAAGCATCTGGATCGGCAAGCCAAGGCTGCCGGTCGCTATCGTCGCCTGAAGGCTGAAGAAACCAGTCTCACCGCAGGTCTATACGCGCTCAGATTTGGTGTGCTTGAACTTGAGCTCAGCGAGCGCCACGTGAACATTCAACAACTCGAAGTCGCTTTTGAGCGCAGCGCCGCCATACAGCAGGGGCTGGATACGGAAATAGAATCCAGTCGGCAGCAGCATGCCAATAACAGCGAGTCCTTCAACGAAGTGCAGGGTCGCTACTATCAGCTGGGCGCGGACATCGCCCGGATAGAGGAAGCCATACAATTCAATCGCGAAAGGGTGAAGCAGCTCGAACTCGACCTCGAGACGGTGCAACAGCGAACCGGTGAGACCTCGCGACAACTGGCCATGGACCAGGGTCAGATCACTGAGATCAAATCACAGTTCGCGGAGCTGGGCCCGGCCGTCCGCGAAGCCGAGGTGGCGGACGAGCAGGCTCACACATCGCTCGATGAGCTCGAAGAGCGATATCGGGAATATCAGAATGCGTGGGAAACGCATACCCGGACGGCTGCGGAAAACGAGCGTCATGCAGAAGTTCAGGCATCGCGAATCGAACATCTCGAACAGTTACTACAACGGCTGCGTGGCCGTCATGAACAGCTCACTAACGATGCGCAGATCGTCCCGCCTTCAGGCACGGAGGACGTGAACTCCCTGGCAGCGGAAATCGCTGAGAGTGAAAACCAGAGGCATACACTGGAAGCCGACGTCGACGTCTGTTTCAGACAGTTAGCTGCTGCCCGCGAGGAAGTGCTCACGCGCGATAAGGTTCTCGAGGATGCGCGCGGTGAGGTGCAGACTCTGCGGCACGACCTTGCAAGCCTGCAGGCTTTGCAGAAAGCTGCACTCGGCCGGGAGGCGAGTGAAGCACATGAGTGGATCGAAGCGCAGGGCCTGAGTACCGCACAGCGGCTTGGCGAGGTGCTGTCGGTTGTTCCCGGCTGGGAACAGGCCGTGGAAATTGCTCTTGGTGATCATCTGCAGGCGATTCGGGTCGCCGATCTCGAAAGTTCCCGTCGCTTCGTGAGTGCCGCGTGCGAAGAGTTCGACCTGGCTGGGCGCGCGCTGACTGACGGCACCGCGTAGTCCAAGGGTCAACCATTCGAG
>CBDUDJ010000407.1:0-2903 GCA_965365885.1 uncultured Gammaproteobacteria bacterium | reverse complement strand
TTGCGGCTTGCGGCTGGAGCCTGATGTTGTCCGCTGATTGTGGTGCATTACGCAGATCATAGTGGCAAACTGCAAAACCTGCAGAGCTGACTGTTTTATCGATCAGCTCATATTGGGGAGGATTTCAGTGCCGATGAGTCGTCGTATCGATAACTCGTCTCAGCCCAACTGGCCCTGGAGATGATGGTGCCCGTCTTGTCGCTGGCAGCCCTGGCGGAAGGTGAAATGGCCGCCTGCGAGGTCGCTGGGAAAGAAATCCTGGTGTGTCATGTCGAGGGACAATTTTATGCGATCAGTAATCGCTGCAGCCATGCCGGCCAGAAACTGTCAGCAGGGAGACTCAAAGGCTTTGAATTGAGTTGCCCGTTACACCGGGCGACCTTTGATGTGCGTACCGGGCATCCCCTCAAGGCACCTGCCAGCGAAGCCATCGCGAGATTCCCGGTCACACTGGCTGCAGGAAAAATCAACGTCACGGTTGCGCAGTAACACTGCCGCCGGGAACCGGCCCGCTAACACGGTACGGTGCGAAAAGTACTTCAACTGGAAACAGCTTAACAAGAGAGAGGACATCATGGATCTACAACTCAAGGGTCAAAAAGCACTCATTACCGGTGGTAGCAAAGGCATCGGCCGGGCAATTGCGGAGTCGCTTGCAGCGGAAGGTTGCAATGTGGCGATCTGTGCCCGCAATGAGGTGGAAGTTGCCGCCGCCGTCGAATCGCTTGCGGCGAAAGATGTGACGGCATTCGGCCAGTCAGTGGATGTCGGTGACGCGGAAGCGCTTAAGGCGTGGGTTGCTGCTTCCGCTGAAGCACTCGGTGGTATCGATTGTGTAGTGTCTAATGTCAGTGGCGGAAATGCACCCGGCGAAGAAGGTTGGCGCGCCAATTTCGAGCATGACGTGATGGGTTCTGTGCGGATTATCGAAGCTTCCATGCCCCATCTGGAAAACTCAGAAAACGCAAGCATTGTGCTGATTTCATCGACCGCCGCGCTGGAAAAGTTCATGTTTGCTGGCGCTTACAACGCGATGAAAGCGGCTTTGATCCAACACGCCGGTGCGCTGGCGCAGGACATCGGCGGCAAGGGGATCCGAGTCAATGCGATTTCACCCGGGCCGATTTTTATAGAAGGCGGCGCCTGGAACTTCATCAAAGACAACATGACGCCACTGTACGATAAGACGCTTGCAGACATACCACTTGGCCGCATGGGATCTGCTGAGGAAGTCGCGGCACAGGTTACGTTGCTGGCCAGTCCTCTTGGCTCCTTCACGACCGGCGCCAACATAGTCATCGATGGCGGGCTCACCAAGCGCATCCAGTTCTGATCCAAGCGATTGCGCAGGAGAGAAAATGTCAGATAACAAGGTAGTCCACGTCTACCTGGTGGCGGCAGGAGACTACCACGATATTGATTTCGCGCGCCTGGAATTGCTCAAGCTTCTGGCGGAACATGAGAACGTTCGCACTCAGGTAGCGGCGGACTATCACGATCTCGAAGCGATCGGTGAAAGCGACTTTCTGATCACCTACACCTGCAATCTGGTGCCGACCGAAGAAGAACAGCTTGCGTTGAAGGACTATATCGAAGCCGGCAAACGCTGGTTTGCACTGCACGGCACCAACTCCATTCTCAGGTTCCTCGCAGACGGACGGGTAGATTCGCCGGAGATGGCGCCAGTTCTCATGTCGACGCTCGGCACTCAGTTCATCGCGCATCCGCCGATTGCACCGTACAAGGTTCGAGTGGCTGATCCCGAGCATGAACTGGTGCGCGATATCGCGGAATTCGAAACGGACGATGAACTGTACCTTTCGCGCATCCACGGCGACCTGCACATGCTGCTTGAAAGTCAGTACTCAGGGCCAGCTGCCGGATTTGTCGAAGACGATTGGCCGGCTGATGAGCCGCGTCCGGTGTACTACATCAATCGAGTTGGTGAAGGTGAAGTGCTCTATCTCAATCTGGGACACTGCCGCGGTCACTACGATATGCAGCCTATGATCGAGTACTACCCGAATATCGAGCGTGGTAGCTGGGCTAAACCGGAGTACTACGAACTTCTGCGTCGTGGCATCCGTTATTGCGCGAACAATTGTTAGCAGGCCCGTAAACGTGTTGCAGGAGTATTTATGACGAAGCCGTTTCGATTTGGCGTTCAATCATTCAATGCCGAGTCTGGTGCTGACTGGGCAGCCAAGGTTCAGCGGGCTGAAGCTCTCGGATTTTCCGCCTTTCACCTCGCGGACCACATCCTGGGCCCGGGACCGGCACTGGAGAAGACAAATCATCCCGTGCAGGGCCTGGCGGCGATCCCAGCGATGGCTTATGCGGCGGCGGTCACGGAGTCCATTCACATCGGTTGCCGGGTGTTCTGCATTGACTACTACAACCCGGTGGTGCTCGCGAAATCGGCGATGACGATCGACGTGTTATCGGGCGGTCGCCTGGAACTCGGCCTGGGCGCGGGTTGGCTGCGCGAAGAGTATGCGGCCATCGGCCTTGATTTCGACGAACCGGGAACACGAATAGACCGGTTGGCTGACGTGCTGGAAGGTTTGAAGGCTTTTCGCGGTGAAGGTCACGCCAACGTGTCCAATGCGACCATCAGCTGGCGTGATTTCGAAGGCCTGCCGAAACCGGTATCCAAGCCACCCATTATGATCGGCGGTGGTAGTCCGCGAATTCTCAAGCTGGCTGGTCGCGAGGCGGATATTGTCAGCCTGAATTTCAATAACCGGTCTGGCGTTATCGGTCCTGATGGTGTGCAGAGCTCTTCTGAGGAAGAAACACAGAAGAAGATCGGCTGGGTGCGCGAGGGGGCGGGTGAGCGGTTCGATGAGCTCGAAATCGAGATCGGGGCGTACTTCACGTTTGTGATGGACGATGCATCGCAG
>CBDUDJ010000406.1:0-2919 GCA_965365885.1 uncultured Gammaproteobacteria bacterium | reverse complement strand
GCAACCGGCTCGGGCTCGGGCTCGGGCTCAGGCTCGGGCGCAGGCTCGGGCGCAGGTTTAGGCACTGCGGCTTCGATCAATTTGTGTTCCAGCAGGATGATGATTTTGGCATCACCATTCACCCAGGCTTTATCGGCATCCTGTACCGCGTATCGTTCGCTGCGTTTCTGGAATATCGTGTACTCGTCAGTTTTTACGATGACTTTCACTGGTCGCGTCCTGTTGCGTTGGAAAGCGCGGGACTCTACGTGCTTGTGGCCGTAAATTCACCCTGTTCGGCGGTTTATTTCAATCCCGCTGTGACATTTCACCATATCGTTATTCCGACACGGCTCTCCAAAACTCACGCGAATTCAGTACAATGCGCCGCTATTTTTCGTAAGAGTTCGCTATGGCTTTACAGCCCGGGCAAGACAAAACCAGCTACGTAGTTCGCTTTGCGGGTGATTCCGGGGACGGCATTCAGTTGCAGGGTCAGCAGTTTACCGTGGCATCCGCCCTCGCCGGACACGATCTGGCGACGCTGCCGGATTTTCCAGCTGAGATTCGCGCACCGACTGGCACCCGCTATGGTGTATCGGCGTTTCAGATCCAGTTCGGTGGCAATCGGATCACCACACCCGGCGATGAGCCAAATGTTCTGATCGCGTTCAATCCCGCGGCACTCGTGGTGAATCTGGCGCACCTTTCACCCGGCGCGATGATCATCGTCGATGAAAACGCGTTTACCCAGCAGCGTCTGAAGCGCGCGGACCTTGCAACCAATCCTCTGGATGACGGTAGTCTCAATGAGTTCACCGTCATCCCCATCCCGATCAGTGATCTGACTCAGCAGGCGGCAAAACCGTTTGGTCTGGGATCAAAGGATTCTCTGCGCTCAAAGAATTTCTGGGCACTTGGGCTGATGCTGTGGCTGTTCGATCAGCCCAGAGATGCGACTCAGCAGTGGCTAAAAATCAAATTCGCACGCGATGAAGCGATGCGCGATGCAAACCTGGCCGCACTCGATGCGGGTCACGTCTACGGCGAAACCACTGAACTCGCCCACGGTCTGGTACAACACAAAACGCCACAAGCGAAATTCGAAGCGGTCGAATACAGAACATTGACCGGCGCCGAGGCACTGGCACTTGGCCTGGTGGCTGCCGGTGAGCTTGCGGACACCGAACTGATGTTCTGCTCCTACCCGATCACGCCAGCCTCGGCATTGCTCCATCAGCTGGCCGGGCTCGAGGATGCCGGTGTATCTACCTTCCAGGCAGAAGACGAGATCGCGGCAATCTGCTCTGCTATCGGCGCATCTTATGCCGGCAAACTGGGGGTGACCTCGAGTTCGGGGCCCGGAATTGCGCTGAAGACGGAAGCAATGGGCCTTGCGGTGGCAACCGAACTGCCGTTGTTGATTATTAACTCGCAACGGGCTGGACCCTCTACCGGGATGCCGACCAAGACCGAGCAGTCGGACCTCTACCAGGCAGTGTACGGGCGCAATGCTGACACGCCGATCCCGGTTCTGGCATCGCGTTCGCCGGCCGATTGCTTCGACACCGCGATTGAAGCCGTGCGGATAGCGCTACGCCACATGACTCCGGTGATTTTGCTGACCGACGGCTATATCGCAAACGCTTCGGAGTTGTGGCCCATTCCCGATTTCGAACACTACGCGCCGATCGCGACTGCCAAACCGGATGCTGCCGCCAGCGGTGAAGTTTTTGCACGAAATCCACAGACACATGCACGCGTCTGGGCGACACCGGGCGATGCTCGCTTCATCCATCGTGTGGGCGGTATCGAGAAGGACATTGCCACCGGCAACATCTCCTACGAAGCTGACAATCATCAGGCAATGACCGATTTACGCCGGGCGAAAGTCGCAAGTGTTGCCGATTTTCTGCCGCCGCAAGAGCTCGAACAAGGAGTCGTCGGCGGCCTGGTCGTTATCGCCTGGGGTTCTACTTACGGTGCTGTGTATCAGGCAGTCAATCAATGCCTCAGCGAAGGCTACACAGTCGCGCAAATTCACCTGCGTCATATCAACCCACTGCCTGCGAATCTCGGCAAACTGCTGGCGCGCTTCGAGCGGGTGTTGATCCCGGAGTTGAATGACGGTCAGTTAGCCACACTGCTACGCGACAAACTGCTGATCGACAGCGTCCAATTGAATAAGGTCACCGGTCAGCCGCTTGGCGTGGCAGAGCTGAAAGATGTCATCTATCGCAACGTGCCGCGGAAAATGCAGGAGGTCAGCAATGAGTGAACTTTCCTTCAAGGACTTTGCGACTGACCAGGAAGTCCGCTGGTGCCCCGGCTGCGGTGACTATTCGATTCTGAAAGCCGTGCAACGCGCACTGGCTGCCGGTGGCGCAAAACCGGAAAACACGGTGTTCGTATCCGGCATCGGTTGCTCCTCGCGTCTTCCCTACTATGTCGACACCTATGGCTTTCACACCATACACGGCCGAGCCCCGGCAGTTGCAACCGGCGTGAAGCTCGCTAATCCGCAGGCAGACGTCTGGGTGGTCACCGGTGACGGTGACGGGCTGTCGATCGGCGGCAATCACCTGCTGCACGCACTGCGGCGCAATATCGATTTGAACATCCTGCTGTTCAACAACGAGATCTACGGCCTTACCAAGGGTCAATACTCGCCCACATCACGCCCCGGGACGACGAGCCCGTCGAGTCCGGGAGGTTCGTTCGACACACCCATTCACCCTGGCCTCTTTGCGCTGGGCGCAGGTGCAAGCTTCATTGCGCGGGCGGTGGACATCGATCAGAAGGGCCTGCCAATTCTACTCACCGAAGCAAACGACCATCCGGGCACTGCGTTCGTGGAGATTCTGCAGAACTGCATCGTCTACAACAAAGACGTCTTTGACGATGTCGTCAGCAAAAAGACCGCCGCTGACACCCAGATTC
>CBDUDJ010000405.1:0-2921 GCA_965365885.1 uncultured Gammaproteobacteria bacterium | reverse complement strand
TCGTTCATGGCGCCATATTGGCCGTTGACGAGCGGGCGGTCTTTAAATCTACGTTAAAAAAAGATGAAGCTTTCTCTGGTGTCCGGTGGGAATCACGAACGCAGACGATCCAGCAGCGTTTTGGCTTCCCGCAGATCATGAGTGTCGAAGCCTTCCGTGAACCAGTCGTAGATAGGCGCAAGAAACGCCAGAGCTTCGTCTGAAAATCCTTGTTCTGTCCGCAGTCGGGCCAGACTCGTTGCGGCGCGTAGTTCGAGCGATCGCGAACCGTGACGGGATGCTATGTTCAGAGCTTTCTCAAACTCTGCTCGAGCTCCTTCCACCTGTCCTTCAAGCAGGCTGAATTCACCTCGCAAGCGATACAGTTCTGACTGCCAGGCGAGTTCATTGTGTGTTTCAGAGAAGTCGATTGCTTCCTCCAGCACCCGTCGTCCTTGAGCCAGATCCTTCGCTTCGAGGTGTAACTCTGCGAGCGTAGCGAGCAGGTAGGTTCGTAGGGCAATGAAGCCTGATTGATTGTTGCTGACTAATACGAGTCTGAGCTGCTCGATGCCATGCCGCAGTTCGCCAGACTTGGCTCGCGACCAGGGTGCTGCGATAAGATCAGATAGCAAACTGGTCGAGAGCCCTTCCGTTGCTCGGAGCTCGTCCGCACGATCGGTGACAGCGATAACACCTTCTGCGTCGCCGCAATATCTGAGGATTTCGCTCTGAGAACCGAGGGTAGCGCAGTGAATGAATGGCAGGTCTTCGGTGATCGAAACTGCATCTGCTGCAGATTCCCTTGCCTGATCTGGAAATCCCCGAAGCCAGGCCAGGTGTGATTTTGCAGCAAGAGCCGTTGCGAGGACGTTGGTGGAAAGTAATTCACTATCCAGTTTTGATAGCTTTTCAGCATTCGACTCGGCGAGGGCGATTTCCCGGTAGGCAAGCTCGTGTTCTGCGGTCCACACGGCTAGCATGGCCATAGACCCATGTGCGAAAGCGACGATCGGGTGATAGTCAGGAAGTTCCTTCAGGTCAAGGATTTCATTGAATGTGGTCGATGCGATGGTGAAATCCGCCTGCGCGTGGTGGTAGCGACCTTTTGCAGCAAGCACCGTTGCAAGGTTCATCGGTTCGGATCGGAGACCCTGAAGCTCGCATAGCTGGAGAATATTGGAATAAATTCGTTTCGATCCATAGCCAAAGGCCAGTGTTTCCTGCTGCATCAGAGCCAGTCGTATGGCCACCTCGGTTTGTTGGTCCTCCGTATCAGGGAGATCGGTTTTGAGTTCGAGGGCCTGCTGGTAGAGCGAAATGGACTGCTCGTATGCACGTAACTGGGCGCATACCAAGGCAGCAGCCATGAGGTACGTGATTGCCTTCGGTTGGTTACCGGCTGATTCGAAATGATGTGCGAGGTTCGTGGCGATGCTGTTGGGATCTCCCTCATAGGCCTGTTCTAACCAGGACGCTACCCTGCCGTGAATCTGTCGACGACGGATTGGCGGAATGTGGTCATAGAGCGTCTGACGGATCACTGCGTGATGAAAGGCGTACTGCTCGGCAATTGATGCATCCGGCAAGTGATGGGGTGCCGCGGGAACGATAAAAAAGTGCCAACCGGCAAGTCGACGACAGACGGCCTCTACATCCAGAGGATTTTTCCCCAACGCGGCAGCTACCGTGGGGACGTCGAAGACGATTCCCACCGCGCTGGCTGCTTCAAGTAGCTCGATGTCCACCTCATCCAGACGAGACAATTGTAATTCGAGCGACTCTCGCAATGTCGTGGCTGCGTTCTCACGCAGGCGCTGTGCGATTTCCTGATTGCTGTTTCCGAGCTTAACGAGTGTGTTGTCACTTCCGAACAGACTTTTATAAAGCAGACTGAGAAAAAATGGATTGCCACCACTCAGCTCGTACATCGCCGTCCCGATTTCGTTCACATCGATCTCAGCACCGACATTTCGGTCCAGATAGATCTCGATGTCTTCCCGGGTAAGTAGCTCTGGGGCGATCTCGTCACAGAGGTTTCGCTGATAAAGCGTGCGCTTGACGTCAGCTACGGGATGACGGGTCATTGCAGCCTCGGTCGCGCGATAGCTGGCAATCACGAGCAGTTTGGCTTCAGCCGTGCGGTTTGCCAGCAGGTTGATGACATCGATGGTCGCAGTATCCGCCCAGTGCAGATCCTCCAACCACAAGATCAAGGGCCGATCTTTGGCGATTGTTTCCAGCGCGACGCAGAGTTCCCGAAGCATGCGGGATTGTGTGATCTGGGGCGCCTGCGGTCGGTCCGCAGAGTCCAGCAACCAGGGCAGGTGTTCCACCCAGCTCGGAGCAAACCTCTGCAGCGTGGGGACCAGGTTTTTAGGATTCACTCGGGCTAGCTCATCCAGGATGTCGAAGATTGGGGCGTATGCTTCGCCGTCATTCGACAGCTCCACGCAATGTCCGACTGCATGCCAATAGGAATTGACGTCCGTAGTAGCCGTGAGGTGGGTTAGAAACTCACGAACCAGGGTGGTCTTCCCCAATCCCGCTTCTCCAGTGACAAATACGATTTGACGCTGTCCGGATTCCGCCAGTTTGTATGCGTTGAGAAGACAGTTTAGTTCTTTGTCCCTGCCTACGAATGCCAGTCTATCCTCATGAAACGCAGGATCGCTACTCGCGTTCGGAAGGTCATACAGCTGGTGCTCGACCAGGCGGACTTTAGCGATAAACCGGAATCCCCGTTTTGGAACGGTGGCGATGAATCTGGGATCCCGCGCACTGTCACTGAGGGCGCGCCGTAGTTGCAGGATCGATTGGGTTACGGTGGCGGGGCTGACAATTACGTCGCCCCAGACCTCCTCGAGCAACTCATCGGTCGTCACGAGTTTCTCGGAACGGGATGCCAGAAAGCAGAGGACTTCCAGATTTTTGGGTCGAAG
>CBDUDJ010000404.1:0-2940 GCA_965365885.1 uncultured Gammaproteobacteria bacterium | reverse complement strand
CAGGCACCAGCGGATGATGAAGAACCGGTGTACTACAGACCGGAACGGGAGGCGCAGATTCTCGCCCGCATCAAAGCAGAAAATGAGGGGCCGCTCAGCGATCAGGATCTGGCGCGACTTTTTCGCGAGGTCATCTCGTGCTGTCTCAATCTGGAACAGCCGCTGACGATCGCGTATCTCGGTCCACAAGGGACGTACACGGAAGCTGCGGCCGTCAAACAATTCGGGCATTTTGCCGGAACCAGGGCGCAATCATCGATTGACGAAGTATTTCGCGAAGTCGAATCCGGTGGCGCTCACTACGGCGTGGTGCCGGTTGAAAACTCCACGGAAGGCATGATCAATCACACGCTGGATTGTTTCATGGACTCATCCCTCAACATCTGCGCTGAGGTCGAGTTACCCATTCATCATGCGCTCATGGTTAACCAACGCAACGGTGATACACCCATCACGCAGATTGTTTCGCATTCACAGTCTCTGGCTCAATGTCGCAGCTGGCTCGACGGGCATTACCCGGGAATTGACCGCACGCCGGTAAACAGTAATGCCGAAGCAGCGCGCCAGGTGTCGGAAAATCTGGGAATCGCAGCTATTGCAGGCGATATGGCGGCTGAGCGTTATGGCTTGCGTGTGATTGCAAACAACATCGAGGATCAGGCGGACAACAAGACGCGATTTCTGGTCATCGGAAGTCAGAAAGTGGGGCCTAGCGGGCGCGATAAGACCTCGCTCCTGGTTTCCACGCGCAATGAGCCCGGAGCACTCTACAAGGTGCTCGAACCCTTCCATCGTCACGAAATCAGCCTCACCAGAATTGAAACAAGACCCGCTAAATCCGGCAGTTGGTCCTATGTTTTCTTCATCGATTTCGATGGTCATCAGAGCCAACCGGAGATTCAGGCGGTGCTTGCGGATGTTGCAGAAGTTGCGATGGAAGTGCGGCCGCTGGGGTCCTACCCGCAGGCAGTCCTCTAGTGGATGGTAATGTTCATCCGGGCATTGCCGGATTGACAGCTTACAAACCGGGTAAACCTGTCGATGAGCTCACCCGGGAGCTTGGCATCAGCGACATCATCAAGCTTGCAAGCAATGAAAATCCCCGCGGTCCGGGACCTTTGGTCAGTCGTGCGCTCGAAGAAGAGATACGCAGTGTCTCGCGCTACCCCGATGGCAACGGGTTCAAGTTAAAGCAGGCGCTGGCTCGTCATCTTGGAGTGGCTGAAGGCCAGATTACGCTGGGCAATGGTTCCAACGATGTGCTCGATCTTGCCGCGCGAATTGCGCTGACTCCCGGGTCGCAAGCCCTCGTTGCAGAACATGCATTCGTCGTTTACCGGCTGGCAACGATCAGTTGCGGGGGCGAGCTGGTTGAGGTGCCGGCGCGCGATTACGGTGCGGACCTCAAAGGTTTCCTTGGCGCGATCACAGACAATACGACGATAGTTTTTCTCGCGAATCCGAACAATCCTACGGGTACCTGGGTTGCTCAGGCGGAACTCGAAGAGTTTCTCGATGCGTTGCCTTCGCGCATCTGGGTGGTGCTCGATGAGGCGTACGCGGAGTACGTCGAGGTAAACAACTACCCCGATGGCATAGCGCTGCTACAGCGTTATCCGAACCTGATCGTCACCCGGACGTTTTCCAAAATTTATGGCCTTGCAGCCGTCAGAATGGGTTACTCGGTGTCGACGCCCGAGTTCGCCGACCTCATGAATCGAGTCAGGCAGCCGTTCAATGTCAGCTCGTTTGCGCTTGCTGCCGCCGAGGCTGCACTTGCTGATCAGGAATTTGTCACCACCAGCCGTACGTTGAATCGGGAAGGCATGCAGACCATGGTCGATGGTCTCGCCGCGTTGGGTCTTGGCAGCATTCCCTCGGCAGGGAATTTTGTCTGTGTTGAGATTCCTGGTCCCGCACTTGCGGTATATGAAGCACTTCTCGCCGAAGGTGTGATCGTGCGACCCGTCGCCGAATACGGACTGCCGAACCATCTGCGCGTCACGGTGGGCCTGCCGGCAGAGAACGACCGGTTTCTGGAAACGCTCGCAAGAGTGCTGCAGTTACCGCTGCAGCCGTAGCCGAGCGCTTAAAAATGGCAACTTGTCTCAGCATCGTCGGCGTCGGCTTGATTGGCGGATCCTTTGCGCTTGCGGCTCGCAATGCTGGCAGTTTCTCCAAAATCGTTGCTTTTGAGCCCAACGAGACCAATGCAGCGCTTGCACTTTCCCTGGGACTGGTCGACGAGATTGTCAGTGAGGTCCCCGGTGACTGCGATGCGGTGCTCGTGGCCTGTCCGAGCGATCAGGTACCGCGGTGGCTCGAAAGTCTGCAGGATCACTCCGGCGTCGTGTTCGACGCAGCCAGTGTAAAAGGCGCAGTACTTTCAGCGACGCAGGCTGCAGTGGGTCATCTGCCTGCCAACTATGTGCCGTGCCACCCGATCGCCGGACTCGAAAAAAGTGGTCCGCAAGCAGCCGATGCGGATCTGTTTAAAGACAAGCTCGTGATCCTCACGCCAACGCCGGCTACCGATCGCGTACGCTGTGAGCGGGTTGCGCAGTGGTGGCAGGAAATCGGTGCCCGAACCAATCTCATGGAAGCCT
This sequence comes from uncultured Gammaproteobacteria bacterium, assembly GCA_965365885.1. Lineage (GTDB taxonomy): Bacteria > Pseudomonadota > Gammaproteobacteria > Pseudomonadales > Azotimanducaceae > SZUA-309. The sequence continues at coordinate 334 of CBDUDJ010000404.1, read as the reverse complement.
TCGAACACGATCGGATCTACGCATTGACGAGCCATCTGCCGCACCTGTTGGCCTTCGCCTATCTGCAGGGGGTTGCCGCCGAACACCTGCCGCACACGGGGGGTGGCTTTCGTGACTTCAGCCGAATCGGCGCATCGGATTCCGCCATGTGGTCGGCGATATTTGAACTCAACAAAGATGCGTTGCTGCCACGGATTGCAGAGTTCCAGAAAAACCTCGATGGTTTTCGCCGGGTCATCGAATCCGGTGATGTTGCTGCCAGCAGAGCGCTGATCGAGGCGGCGCGGACGCATCGCCGGGAGCTTGACGATGAGCACTGAAAAAGTGGTTCCCG
>CBDUDJ010000403.1:0-2941 GCA_965365885.1 uncultured Gammaproteobacteria bacterium | reverse complement strand
AGAAAATGGTGATCACCGCCGGGCCCACTCGCGAGGCGATTGATCCGGTGCGCTTCGTCAGCAACCTGAGCTCCGGCAAGCAGGGCTACGCCATGGCAACCGCGGCCCGCGATGCCGGAGCTGCCGTGACGCTCATCAGCGGCCCGGTGAATCTTGCGGCACCGCAAGGCGTGACCCTGGTGCCAGTGCAGAGCGCGCTGGAAATGTTCGAAGCAGCGAAACTTGCGGCCAGCGACTGTGATCTCTTCATTGGCGTTGCAGCGGTAGCCGACTACCGGCCCGCACAGGTGGCACAGCAGAAGATCAAGAAGAAACCGGCTACCGGTGCTAGCGCGAAAGGCAAGCAGCCGCCGGGTTCGATGACGCTCGAACTCATCGAGAACCCGGACATCATCGCCAGCATTGCGCAGCTGACAAACCCACCAGTAGTCGTTGGCTTTGCGGCGGAAACCCAGCAGCCGCTGGAGCATGCGCGAGCGAAGCTGCAGCGTAAAAATCTGCACGCAATCATCGTCAATGATGTTTCGCAGGCGGACATCGGATTCAACGCCGATGAGAATGCCGCCACCCTGATCTGGGCGGAGGGTGAGACACAGCTAGCAAAAAGTGAAAAATATGCGCTGGCGTGCACCATCCTGGCGGAAGTGTCTGCCCTTTTTGTGGACCAGTTAGCGGGCGCAAACCCAGCAGACGTGGCAAATTAGCGGTTCACGCTAGCAAGCCTCGGGTCACCGCACTAACATACCGGGGTTCCTTAAGGAAAAGCAGCTTTGGAAAACGCCACCGAGGAAGGCAGCCCCGCGAAATCTCGCGCTGGCAAGAGAGAATCAACCGCTAACGGCCTATGGAATCACGCTCTCATCGCCATCGGGTTTGCGATCGTGGGCATCATCTGTGCGACTGCGCTCATCTGGTGGCAACTCGTCGCCAGCAGCAATGCCGACCACGCCACACAAACCAGCGCCGCTCTCAACAGTTCATTTGTCGGCTATGCCAACGGCAGAATCAGAACTCTGCAGCAACAGGTCAACGCCCTCGCATCTGCGCCACAGACTGTCGATGCGCTCATCAGCTATGACGACGTTCTCATGGAAGAGGTCAACGCCCGCCTGATGCAACAAACGGCATTTGCCAGACGTGTGGCGATAATTCCAAAAGGTCGCGCGCGAGTTGAGCTCAATGCCGAGATACCAATCTCCTTTGCCGCTCTGGACTTGATCAAACGCGCGGAAACACACGCATTTGTGGGTCCGGAGGTAAGTCTGAACCAACAGGATCTGCTCCTGGCAGCGCAACCGATCACCCACGAAGGTGTCGTGGCGGGGGTGCTGTTTATCGCCCTGGACAAGGCTGGTTTCTTTTATCAGCCATTGACCTACATGGATCCAAAGCTCGGTCAGGTCAGCATTTTGCAGATGCTCGACGGCTCTGCCGAAACGGAGGTTTTCAGCTGGGGTGAATCGTCCGACGATGGCGGCAGCCTCAAAACGCAACTCAACGCCAACCATTGGCAGCTGGTATTCACGCCCAATCTCAACAACATGCAACCGGTCTCCAGCCTCACGGATCTGCTGAGCGCGCTTGCCGTGATCCTGGTGTTCGTGCTCGCAGGCATCTCTATTGCCTTTTCTTCCCTGGCGCGCAAAGTAGACGCCGATGCCCAGGCACTGACGAGCTATGTCACGCGCCTGCTGCGCGGCCGCAGCGCAACACCTGAACAATACAAACTGCCGGTATTCAAAGCTATGGCACGCGGCTTTGCGAAATACAACAAAACGAAAAAAGGCCCTGCTAAGAAGTCGTCTGGCAAGCAGGCTGAGGCCACGCCGAAAGAATTGCTCGAAGCTGCGAAGAACGGCGACAACGACAAGAGTGACGACCTCCTTGATTCGCCTAAAGAACAGTTCCTCGATGTGGCCAGCGACGCCAAAGAGAACTTCGGTATCGAGGTCAGTGAAGACGTAAGCCCCTCAGACATGGGACTGAAGCTCGCACCGGAAATTTTTCGCGCCTACGACATCCGTGGCGTCGTCGATAAGAACCTGACCGAAGATGTCGTGTATTGGCTCGGTAGAGCATTTGCAGCAGAAGCTGCAGAACTGGAACAGCCCAGGGTTGCTGTCGGCCGCGATGGCAGGCACTCATCGGCCAATCTCCGGACAGCCCTGGTGCGCGGACTGACTGAGGGCGGCGCCGACGTGCTCGACGTCGGCGAGGTGCCGACCCCACTGCTGTACTTCGCCACCCACGCGATGGATACGGGAACCGGCATCATGATCACCGGAAGCCACAACCCACCCGACTACAACGGGCTGAAAATGGTGCTGGCCGGCGAGACTCTGGCGGAGGAGCGCATCCAGGCACTCAAAAAGCGCATCGAAGAAAACCAGTTGACCAGCGGTGCCGGTGACGTCGAAGAGTTAGATCTCATCGACCACTACATCGATCGCGTGATCGAAGACGTTGTGGTCGCTCAGCCGTGCAAAGTCGTAGTTGACTGCGGCAATGGTGTCGCCGGGCACGTCGCCCCCCGTCTGTTAGAAGAACTCGGCTGTGAGGTCGTGCAACTGTACTGCGAAGTCGATGGCGACTTCCCGAACCATCACCCGGATCCCGCGGAGCCTGCAAACCTGCAGGACCTGATTGCCGTCGTCAAAGATGAAGACGCCGAGCTCGGTATCGCGTTCGATGGCGACGGCGACCGCCTTGGCCTGGTGACCGCCAGCGGTGAGATCATCTGGCCCGACAGGATGCTGATGCTTTTTGCGCAGGACATCGTTGGCCGCAATCCCGGAGCGGACATCATCTATGATGTGAAATGTTCAAGACACCTGAACAATCTTATCAGTGAATATGGCGGCCGGCCGATCATGTGGAAGACCGGCCACTCACACATGAAAGCCAAGCTCAAGGAAACGGGCGCGCTCCTTGCCGGCGAGTT